>NZ_JBHWVM010000226.1:0-1008 GCF_042736805.1 Streptomyces sp. NPDC060031 | reverse complement strand
TTTGTGTTTGGTGGGTTGTTTTTTGTTTATACGCCACCGCCGCGCGTGGCGCCCGTTTTGTGGGGTGCGGTCCCTACGCCTCGTGCGCCCCGCCACCGCACCTTGCCGTCGCCCGAAGGGGCCCGCGGGCCCTGGAACACACGAGGAGTGTCATGTCCGGCTCTCGTCACACCACGGCCGGTCCCGGGCGCGAGGGCGGGTCCCAGACCCCGCCCCGCGACCGGGACCTCATCCTGCGCCTGAGACGGTCCTACGCCGCCGGCGCGGCGGACCCAGGCGTCTGCGACCTCTTGTACCGGCGGCACAGCGCCGCCGCCCTCGCCTGCGCCCGGGCCTGCTGCCGCGCACCGCAGGACGCCGAGGACCTGGTCTCGGAGGCGTTCATCCGTACCCTCCAGGCGATCCGGTCCGGCGCCGGGCCCCGGGAGCAGTGGCGTCCGTACCTGCTGACCGTGGTCCGCCACACGGCGATCGAGTGGCGGGCCGGCGACGGGCGGACGGTGCTGACGCCCGACGTCGAATCCTGGTGCCCGGCCCCGGCCGGCGGGGACCCGCAGCGCGAGCTGCTGGACAGCGAGGACCGCCGGCTCGTCGCGCGCTCCTTCCGCACGCTGCCCGAGCGCTGGAAGGCCGTCCTGTGGCACACGCTCGTCGAGGACGACTGCCCGCACCCCGTCCCGCTGCTGCTGGGGATCACCCCGAGCGCGGTGACCTCGTTGGCCTTCCGCGCGCGCGAGGGGCTGCGCGAGGCCTACCTGAACGCCCACCTCGAGACCGCGGCCGACGACCGGTGCCGCCACTACAGCTCCGTGCTCGGGGCCGCCGTCCGGCGCCGCGGGGCGCCGCGCGGGCGCGGACTCAGCCGCCATCTGGCCGCTTGCCGGTCCTGTTCCCGGGCGTACGCGGAGCTGCTCGACCTCAACGCCGCGCTGCGCGCCGGCGCGTCGGCCGTACTCGTCGGCCAGTAGGAAGGGGCGGTCCCCGGCCCCCCGCCGCGCAGGCGGGGGG
>NZ_JBHWVM010000225.1:0-1024 GCF_042736805.1 Streptomyces sp. NPDC060031 | reverse complement strand
ATCCGCAGCGAGAAAGGCATCCGCTGGGGCGGACGACCACTACCCATCGCTGCCTGACCGCTCAACCCGGTGAACCTTCCCGGTCACAGCACTAGCGTGAGCGATGCAGGTCTTGATACTGGTGGGTCCGTGTGCCACCCGGCCGATGTGAAGGGTCTGGTGCCGGAGCCAGGAGGGGGAACCGGATGAGCGGTCGAAAGGCTGAAACCAGCGGGCCAGATATCTTAACGATCTACACGTTGTTCCTGGCGGGCGAGGCCACTCCTGCCGACATGCATGGCTGGCTGGACCAGGCGAAGGCCACCGGAGAGCACCGGACGGCCGAGGGAACCCTCCTACTGAAGGAGCTCTGGGGCCACCTGACAGACCCTGACATCGCCCCTGAATGGCATGCAGTCGCTGCACACGGGGCCTTCCCGGTGATTGTGATCAGCGGCGGCAGTGGAAACACGGGGATCTTGAGCGTGGCCGCGGCCGTTGCGGGGGTGACGGTCACCACCGCGATCCTGCCCTTCCTACAGACGCTCGCCACACAAGCCGGGCAGCACGCGTTCGAAGCAGCACGGGCGACCACCCGTCGCTTGATCCGCAGCGATCCATCCGTGGCCCCGAGCGTCCACCGGCGCCGCCAGCAGGTGGTGGTCGAAGATACGGCCGGCGGTCTGCGCTTCGTTGTACCCCCGGATCTCCCGAACGCGGCGCTGGCAGCCCTCGCCGCCATCGACCTCGAAGCTCTCGCCGCCCCTGCCGAAGGCGGTGTGACAGCGACGATCTACTGGGATGAGGCACTGAGGCAGTGGCGGCGCGATGGCTGACTGGCTGGATGGGGCGCCGTTCCCACATCGTCTCGGCCAGAGACAATGGCGCCCCATCGCCTCCCGCTACATGAAGGAAAACCCTTGTCAGAGCACGTATTGAGCCGAAACTCATCGGTTGCCTGGTCGTTGGTCGGGTGTGATCGAGAGTGGGGATATGCGCCGGCTGTCGCCGGATGCGCAGGAGGATCTTCGGCTGCGGGTGGTTG
>NZ_JBHWVM010000224.1:0-1027 GCF_042736805.1 Streptomyces sp. NPDC060031 | reverse complement strand
CCGGCGTCGGAGACCGGGGGCTTGCCGGCGGCCTTGAGGACCTTGTTCAGGAGCGTCAGGTCGTAGATGCCGGCCAGGTCGGGCTGTTCGATGAGCTTGGCCTTGACCGCCCAGTCGGACTCGGTCTTCAGCGTGCCGGCGAGCGGGTCGTCGGTGACGAGGATGCTCGGCCACGCCGGGTCGATGATCTTCGCGTCGAGGGGCTTGCCGCCGTCCGCCGCCAGTTTCGCGTTCGCGGAGGCCTTCGCCTTGTCCGGGTTGGTGTTGATCCACTCGTTGGTCTTCACCGTGCCCTTGAGGACGGCCTCGACCACGTCCGGGTGCTCCTTGAGGAACTTCTGCGACACGATGATGTTCGTGATCACGAACTTCTTGTCGGGCCACAGGGAGGTCTCGTCGAGGAGGACGGAGCCGCCGTCGGAGACGAGTTTGGAGGCCGTGGGCTCCGGTACCCAGGCGCCGTCGATCGAGCCCTGCTTGAAGGCGTCCGGGGTCACCTTGTTGTCCGTGCGGACGACGGAGACGTCGCCCTTGCCGGACTCCGGGTCGACCGTCCAGCCCTTCTCGGAGATCCAGTTGAGGAAGGCGACGTCCTGCGTGTTCCCCTTCTGCGGGGTGGCGATCTTCTTGCCCTTGAGGTCGTCCAGGGTCTTGATCTTGTCGGGGTTCACGACCAGTTTGACGCCGCCGGAGGCCGAGCCGGAGATGATCCGGAGGTTGGAGCCCTTGGACTTCACGTAGCCGTTGATCGACGGCGAGGGGCCGATGAAACCGATGTCGAGAGAGCCGCCGTTGAGGGCTTCGATCTCGGACGGGCCGGCGTTGAAGGACTGCGGCTTGATCTTGGTGCCGTTCAGTTCCTTCTCGATCAGGCCCTCCTGGAGGCCGACCAGAGCGGTGGCGTGCGTCAGGTTCGGGAAGTACCCGATGCGGACCTCGGAGGCGGAGAGCGGCTTGCCGGCGTCCGCGACGTTGGCCGGCTTGTCCTTCGACTCGTCCTTCTTCGCCTCGGAACCGTAGCCGCAGG
>NZ_JBHWVM010000223.1:0-1053 GCF_042736805.1 Streptomyces sp. NPDC060031 | reverse complement strand
TCCTCGCCAGGTTGGTGTGGTCTCGTCCGTTATGCGCTTGGTGAGGTTGTCGATGGAGGCGACGTGGATCATGGCTTCGGAGCTGGTGGTGAGGGTCTCGTAGTCGCGGGCGAGTCGGCGGTGCATCATGATCCAGCCGATACTGCGCTCTACTACCCAGCGTCTTTTCACGACGTGAAAGCCGCGAACTCCGGGGTTTCTGTGGACGACTTCGACGTCGATTCCGAGTTGCGCGCCGTGCTCGACGACGGCGTTCTTGAATCCGGTGTCGACCCAGCTTTTCGCGATGGTCGGGTAGGTCTTCTTGGCCTGGTTGAGGAGGCGTATTCCCAGGGCGTTCTCGGAGAGGCTCGCAGCGGTGACCGTCACGGCAAGGATCAGGCCGATCGTGTCGGTGAGGATGCCCCGTTTCCGGCCGACGATCTTCTTGGCGGCGTCCGTTCCTTGGCTGGTCACGGGCACGTTGGTGGAGGTCTTGATGCTCTGGGTGTCGATGACGGAGCCTGTGGGTTCGGGCTTGCGGCCTTCCTTCACGCGGGCCAGCGCGGTGAGGTCGTAATTGAGCTGGGTGAAGATTCCCTCGTCGCGCCAGGCGGCGTAGTAGGCGTAGACGGTGCCGTGGCTGGGGAAGTCGTGCGGGACGTATTTCCAGGGGATTCCGGTGCGGTTCACGTAGAGGATCGCGTTGAACACGTCGCGGAGTTCGACTTTCGCCGGCTGTCCGGTTGGGCGGCGGTCGAGCCGGGCTTTCCGCCATGCCGTCAGGGTCGGCTCGATCAGGGCCCATCGGGCGTCGGACAGGTCGCTGGGGTACGGCTTGCGCTGACTCACGCCGTAGCGTCGGCACGGACGAGGCGGACGGAGCCGTTCCGTTGCGGTTGGGTGTTTCTCCCTCATCTTCAAACCAGACGGACTTCATGCACGAGAAGCGGAGTAACCGGGCGACCGGGCCGACAGCTCGGAGGGCGTGGAGATGAACGTATGGGGCAGATACCTCAAGAGCGGCAATCGTATAGCTCGCCTATCGACACAAACCACCCCTGAATGCCCACT
>NZ_JBHWVM010000222.1:0-1090 GCF_042736805.1 Streptomyces sp. NPDC060031 | reverse complement strand
GTCAGTGAGCAGGCCCCGCAGGTAGACCTGCCCCCACCGACGTTGGTCTTTCCTCGCGAACGGCTCGAAAACCTCCGCTGCGAAGTCCTCTAACTTGCCGCGTACAGCGGCAATATCGTCCGGAGTCACGCTCTCTCAACGCGACACCGAACCAGAAGGACACGCTCAACCACAGCCGACCTGACCAAGCCCTACTAGTGCTCTGACCGGATAGGTTCGCCGGAAGGTCTCGGTGTTCGGCATGGACGGGCCTCGCCAACCCTCCGTAGGCTGGTGATCGACTACAAAGGGGGCGGGGTGAACGGCAATCCGCTGTACCACTGGATAGCGCTGGCAGTGTCCACGGCGCTCATGCTGCCGGTGCCGGTGGCGATACTGGCGGGGTGGACGCCGCCGTGGATGCGCAAGCGACAGGCCGGGATGCGGCTTCGTGCCTACGGCATTCTGTGCATCTACGCCCTCATGCTCGTCAACGGCATCCCTCGGATCGCCGACGCCTCATTCGAGACCGTCATGGTCTGCATGAACGTCGGCTTCGGGTTCGCCCCCGCCGCTGCGGTCCTGTTCCTGCTCTCGGCACGCAAGGATTCAGGCGCCCGGACAGCTGGCCCAGTCGAACCTCGGGAAGGCTAAGCTTGATCTTTAACCTCGCATGTCATCCGACCTGCTGAGATCTACCGCTTCCGGGGGCACGCGAGGCGGCCGCCCTCCACGCTTCGAGATGTCGAGTAACGAAGTGTCGAGGAACGGCCGCTGAGGATGAGTTTCCCTGTTGATGTTTCCGGCGTCGAGGCGTTGGGTGTCCTGTCCCGCTTTCGTGTGGAGTTCTACGACTGCCTGTATGCCCGTGCGGACACGCTTTTCGAGCTCGCGGACGCGGTGCTGTGTGCGGACGGGCCGGTCAGGTCGCTGGTTGAGCTGACGTTGACGGCCGAGCACCGGCGTGGGCACGGAGCGATGTACGACGCTGTCAACCACGGCTGGCTGGAGCCCGCCCGGTTGCGCCGGCTGCTGGCCTCCACGCCGTTGCCGAGGGCTGCCGACGGGCGGATCGTCCTCGCGGTGGATGTGAGCAACTGGCTGCGGCCCG
>NZ_JBHWVM010000221.1:0-1097 GCF_042736805.1 Streptomyces sp. NPDC060031 | reverse complement strand
TCGTCGCCGGCCACGGACGCGGCCGCTTCGTTTTTGTCTGCCATGACTCGTCCGATCCGCCTGGCCCACAGGCCCGAGGCCGAGCCCCGGGCCAGACGTGCGGAATAGGGCCGGGGACCGGGGAAAGCCGCTTCTGGGTACGGAGGCTGGCCCCGGGCAAGCTCTCCTCACGGCTACTGGGTAGCGTCCCCCGGGTGAATCTTCGCCTCATCAACGATGTGCCCGACGGCCTGACCCGACGAGCGCGGTCCTTTGTCAGCACGCATGGCGTCAAGGTCGACGTTCGCCCCGTCGAGGGTCACAGGCAGTGGTGGCTTGAGCGGGACATCCCAGCAGCGGTGATCGATCGAATGGCGGCCTACCAAGAGCGATGGGGCGGTCTGCTCTTGCCACCCGCACCTCAGTACGACGGAGGCCCCAAGTACCTTGATCCGGACTCCCCGGAAGCAGACTCCGCGGGGTGGTGGTTCGAAGCCGGGATGCAGCGGACCGCAGTCCCCTACTCATTCGTGATCAGTCCGTCTGGTGAGTTCGGTATCCATGCAGAGAGGTGGGCACCCCTCCATGCGACCATCGAGGGCTGGGTGGAATCGCTCGCCTTGGCTCACCACGCGTCTATGTGGGCAAAACAGGTCACCAAGCTCGTCGGCGATGACGTCGATGGCATCGAGTTGAACGACTACGCGCCGGTGCGCGAGGTGATGGGCCTGGCAGACACCTGGTGGAGAGGGCCCGACTCGCTGGTAGCCCTCTATAGCGGGGAAGCTACGTCACTCGACTTCCTCAGGGGCCGCATCGCAGTGATCTACTCCGGCCTCGATGAGTGGGGACTGCGAGGAGGCATGGACGATGATGGCTGACCTTGTCGTTTAGCCTCGTCTCGGTTGGGGGTGGGTGGATCAGGCGGTCCTTGAATCCGTCAGGTACTCCGTGGTGTGCCAGGACTGCGATGCGGAGCTGGAGTGCTGGGGAGTCCAGGCCCTGGTGAATGGCCGGTGGGCCCTAGGCAGTGTCTTCAAAGGGTTCTGATGGGGGATCATGTGTTGCATGGTGCGTCGTCATGAGCTGTCGGATCTGGAGTGGGAAGCGTTGTCCGC
>NZ_JBHWVM010000220.1:0-1130 GCF_042736805.1 Streptomyces sp. NPDC060031 | reverse complement strand
GGTCATGTCCCTTGTGGTGGTGTAGCTGATCACTGGATGGTGCCAGGCAGGTTGGCGTTGGTGTCCGGATAGAGGCTGTCCATGCTTTCGATGGAGAGGTAGCGGCGGGGGAAGGCGACCCATTCGTCGTGGAGTTCGGTGAGGACGGCGGTGGCCAGGCGGCTGACGGCGGCGGTGTTGGGGAAGACCTGGACGACGTCGGAGCGTCGTTTGATCTCCCGGTTCAGGCGCTCGAGCGGGTTCGTCGACTGGATTTTCTTCCAGTGCTGATGGGGGAAGTCCGCGAACGCGGTCAGGTCCTCCTTTGCTCCCAGCAGCATCTCCCTGACCCTGGGGAACTGTCCGCCGAGCATGTCGGCGACGGTGTCGAGGTGGGATCGGACGGCTTCGGCGGTGGGCTGGGCGAAGAGGGTGCGGATGGTCGCGGCGACCATCTCCGCGGAGCCTTTGGGGATCACGGAGAACACGTTGCGGACGAAGTGGACGCGGCAGCGCTGCCAGGCGGCACCGATCATGACCTTCCGGATGGCCTTGACCAGTCCGCTGTGACTGTCGGAGATCACCAGGCGGACGCCTGTGAGACCGCGTTCGCGCAGGTGACGAAGGAACTGGGACCAGAAGGCCTCGGTCTCGCTGTCGCCGACCATGATGCCGAGGACCTCACGCCCGCCGTCCTCGGTGACCCCGGTCGCGATGACCACGGCCTGGGAGACGATCCGGTGATCAACCCGTGCCTTGACGTAGGTCGCGTCGAGGAACAGGTACGGAAACCGGATGTGATCGAGAGGCCGGGTGCGGAACACCTCGAGCTGTTCATCGAGGCCGGCACAGATCCGGGAGACCTCACTCTTCGATATCCCGGTGTCCGAACCCAGGGCCTTGACCAGGTCATCGACGGATCTCGTGGACACGCCGTGGACGTACGCTTCCATGATCACGGCGTATAGGGCCTGATCAATACGGCGCCGTCGTTCCAGCAGGCTCGGGAAGAAGCTGCCGGCCCGCAGTTTCGGGATAGCGAGTTCCAGATCACCGGCCTGTGTGGTGAGGGTCTTCTCCCGGTGCCCGTTGCGATAGGCGGTGCGGGCCTCGGTGTGTTCACCCCAATCGGCGCCGATCCTCGCGGTGGC
>NZ_JBHWVM010000219.1:0-1132 GCF_042736805.1 Streptomyces sp. NPDC060031 | reverse complement strand
TCGGAGGGCGTGGAGATGAACGTATGGGGCAGATACCTCAAGAGCGGCAATCGTATAGCTCGCCTATCGACACAAACCACCCCTGAATGCCCACTCAGTGGGCGTTAAGTCCGTTTCTGGTAGCAGCCTCGTCCGGGTTGGGTGAGGAAGCCTTGGCGTGCGAGGCGGCCGAGTCGGCTGCGGGTGATGTTGACGGATGCCTCATCGGTGGGGATGCCGAGGAGTTCGTGCAGCTCGCGAGCTCGGAACACCTGGTCGGGGTGCTGGTTGAACATGTTCACGATGTCCTGGTAGGTGGTGTTCGCCCCGGGTGGATCGGGGTCGGCTCCTGCCGGTGCGACCTCCGCGATGATCTTTCGGGTGGTGGCCAGGTCTGTGAGTCGCGCTTCGCTCTCGGCCAGGGCAGCGGTGAGGTACTCGATTGGGTCGCGTAGTCCGCGGCCCGGGCGGTGGCCTCCTCTTGCTGGGCCTGCAGACCTGCCAGGAACACAGAGACGTTCACGCGGCCAGCCCGAGGTGTCGCGCCAGGCGGGGGTGGGAGTGGTGAGGCGGCGGGCCATAATCGCGGTGGAGGCCCAGTAGACCCGCGAGGCAGAGGTGTCGGGCCGGTGGTCGTACTCGCCGGTCAGGCGCCGGTGCAGCATCAGCGTGCCGTTCGTCTGCTCGACCACCCACCGCTTCGGCTGCGGGACGAAGCCTCTGCCCTGGTCGGCCGGGCTGCGGCAGACGACCTCGACGTCGATGTCCAGCAGGGCGCCGTGGATGATGACTTCTTCCTTGCACCCCTGGTCCACCAGCACGTTCTCCAGGCGCATTCCGCACCGCTCGGCGGCCTGGTCGAGCAGGGCGGTGCCGGCGGCGTTGTCGTGGGCGCAGGCGGCCAGGACCACGGCGCCGATGATCAGCCTCAGAACATCGACGGCCAGTCCCCGCTTGCGCCCCGACCCTCTTGTTCGCGTCCAGCCCCGTCGTGGTTTTGGGGACACCCGCCGCGGCGCGGACGGACTGGGTGTCGATGATCACGAGGGACGGGTCCTCTAGGCAGTGTCTTCAAAGGGTTCTGATGGGGGATCATGTGTTGCATGGTGCGTCGTCATGAGCTGTCGGATCTGGAGTGGGAAGCGTTGTCCGC
>NZ_JBHWVM010000218.1:0-1151 GCF_042736805.1 Streptomyces sp. NPDC060031 | reverse complement strand
CTACTGAGCTTTGCGGGTTGTCGTCGGGGAGTGACAGTTCATGATCCCTGCGGTATGCCGGTGGTATGCGTTATCCGGAGGGTGGGGGCCTGACCGCTGAGCGTCGGGCGTTTCGTGAGGGGATCCGGCTTCAGGCCGGCGGGCGGTTCGCGGTGGGTGAGAAGACCGTGGTGATCGCGAAGGATCTGCGGGTGAGTGTGCGGTCGGTGGAACGCTGGCGCCGTGCCTGGCGCGAAGGCGGTATGGAGGCCTTGCGTTCCGCGGGCCCGGCGAACTCCCCGACCGTCACCGATGCCCAGTTCGCCGTGCTGGAGGAGGAACTCGGCAAGGGCCCCTCAGAGCAGGGCTTCGAGGATGAGCGTTGGACGCTTGCCCGGGTCCAGACGGTGATCCGCCGGCGGCTGCAAGTGAGTCTCTCGGTGGCGACGGTGTGGCGGCTGCTGAAACGGCACGGCTGGTCGTGGCAGGCACCCGCCCGCAGAGCACTCGAACGCGACGAGCACGCGGTCGAGTTGTGGAAGAAGGAGGTGTGGCCGCGGGTAAAAGCCTCGCGGCGGCGTCCGGAGCCTGGATCGTCTTTGAGGACGAGGCCGGATTCTCCATGACGCCGCCCCGCGCCCGCACCTGGGGCCGGCG
The DNA here is from genome assembly GCF_042736805.1 of Streptomyces sp. NPDC060031. Classification (NCBI taxonomy): domain Bacteria; kingdom Bacillati; phylum Actinomycetota; class Actinomycetes; order Kitasatosporales; family Streptomycetaceae; genus Streptomyces; species Streptomyces sp. NPDC060031. Next base: position 515 of record NZ_JBHWVM010000218.1, on the reverse strand, counting down.
CGGACACACCCCCGTCATCCGCGTCCGCGGCCGCTCCCGCCGCCGGACCTCGGTCGCCGCCCTGTGCTGCTACAAACCCGGTGAGAAGAGCCGCCTCATCCACCGGCCCCGCAACCATCTCCCGCTCAAGGGCGCCCGAAAGAGCTTCTCCTGGCAGGACTACCGCGACCTGCTGGTGAGGGCCCATATCCAGCTCGGCGGCCCCATCGTGGTGGTCTGGGACAACCTCAACACCCACCTGGCCGCCGGGCTGAAACGCTACGAGGCCGAACACGACTGGCTCACCACCATCCGCCTCCCGGCATACGCACCAGACCTGAACCCGGTTGAAGCCGTCTGGTCCCTTGTGCGCAGAGCCACGGCCAACACCGCCTTCGACACACCCGACGACCTCGACCGCAAACTCCGCCGCGAGTTACGCAGAATCCAGCTCCGACCCCACCTCATCGACGGCTGCCTCGCCGCCACCGGTCTGGCTATCAACCCACCGACCCCACCCTGAAATCCTGAGTAAC
>NZ_JBHWVM010000217.1:0-1166 GCF_042736805.1 Streptomyces sp. NPDC060031 | reverse complement strand
CGGACGGCATCCGCGACCTCCCGGAGAACAACAACCCGACGGGCCACAACTCCCACCGAATCACCGCCCATATTCCTGACCAGCGGAAACACCGCAGCCACGACCGGAAAGACAACAGCCACAAAGCCGCCCCAGCACCTCGCCGCACTGCACAGGGCGCTGATCAGTCATGGCAGGCCTGACACCACTCTGCGCTGGATCACCCGCCCCAATGTGGCCACCATCCTGAGAGGCCTGGCCGACACAGAACCGCCACTCACTCACGACCTCCTCGACCTCCTTCCCGGCGACAAGGCTGTCGCTCACCTACGAGCCATCCTGGTCGCCGCCCAGGTGCTTCCCGCCCGCGACGAACACCTGGTGCGCCTCGAACGCTGGATCAACCACGAGCTTCAGACCTGCACCCACCCCGATCACCGCCGCATCCTGCACGGCTACGCGAACTGGCACCATCTCCGCCGGCTGCGCACCCGGCTTCGCGGCGCCCCCGCCACACGCCTCCAGGCGCTCAACGTCCGCAGCCACATCACGGCCGCCGTGAACTTCCTCGGCTGGCTGCACGACCACGGCCTGACCCTCGCTACCTGCAGGCAGGGCGATCTCGAAGCGCAGATCGTCGACCCGCTCTCCACCTACCCCCGAGAGACCAGTCACTTCGTTCGCTGGGCGGTCACCCATCGACATGCCCACGACCTGACCTATCCCGCCGTTGCCTGGCCCGGACCCGCCACAGCACTGGACACCCAACGCCGCTGGGAACTCGTCCGCCGACTCCTGCACGATGGGTCGATTTCCATCACAGACCGTGTCGCAGGGCTTCTCTTGTTGCTGTACGCACAGCGCCAGCTGCCATCTGCCGGCTCACCACCGCAGACGTACTCATTGAAGCTGGCAGAACCCGAGTCCGATGCGGTCGTGCCCCCATCACCCTCCCAGAGCCGTTCGCCGCTCTGGTACGCACCCTGGTGTCGGCGTACGACCTAAGCTCCCCAGTCGCGTACGGATGAACGTCCCCAGCTATGTCGCGGGCAGGAGCACGGCTGAGGAACCTGGTTGAGATCGTCAGGCCGGCCGGGAGTGTCTAATAAACGGCGGATCTGTTGATCATGGAGACGCCAAGTGAGTGAGATGACGATCGAGCACGAGTCCGTGGCTGAGCCGGTGGG
>NZ_JBHWVM010000216.1:0-1197 GCF_042736805.1 Streptomyces sp. NPDC060031 | reverse complement strand
GCCTTACGCACCCGCATCCGTGACGGCGGGGGTACGGCGCTCCGCCCCAATCCGGGCCCGGCAGACGGCCGCTCAAGCCGCGCAACCCCACCCCCCTTCCCGCTGGCCGTCGTTGGTCGTCCGGAGCACCCGCAGACGCGTATGCGGTAGGCCACGGAGGATTACGGGCCTCAGGCGGCCTGTACGCCCGCCTGAGGGCTCGTGAGCGCTCCGGCGGACCGAGAGTCGCAGGAGCGGGAGAACGACGCTCAGAGGCTCACGGGAGGCCGTGTGCCGGTACGTTCGGGACTTGGCACGACGAAGCCCCCGCCGAATTCGGATCGGCGGGGGCTTCGGTGTGTGCGGGCGGAGGTCAGCTCCGATGGGCTCGCCAACGGCGGGCTGGTGCGACGGACTCCCCAACCTCCACCGTGTCGCCCTGCGCGTCGACGTACACGTTCCGGCTCAGCAGAACGGGGGCGCCGGGCTCGACGCCAAGCAGAGTCGCCTGTTCCTCGGTTGCTGCATCGGCGGCGCTGGCTTCCTCGGAGGCCACGGCGCGTCGACCGGTGACGGCCTCGATGGCTGATGGGGTGCCGCCCGGGATCCGCTCGCGCTGCAGCAGAGCGGGCACGGTCTCCGCGAGTTCAGCGACGAACCAGCTCGTGCTCGCGGAGACCGGCTCCGCGTCGGCGTTGTGCGTGACCCGCTGGCGACGCAGCGCCTGGCCGCCGTCCTCGACGCCCAGGAGGTCCGCGACCCACTCGGGGGGAGTGGTCAGGTCGGCGCCCGTGATCACGGCGTACTCGCCGTCGGCGTAGATCCGCCCGGTAGTGAGCGCCGCCTCCAGGCGGTCGGCTGCGGTGCGGTGCAGGGTCCGGCGCGTGCTGACCGTGGTGGCCGCACCCTGCCGGCCTTCCGCGAGGCCTTCCGCCCTCAGCGTGCGGTGGACCTTCTGCGCGGTCGCAGTCGAGATGCCGTACTCCGCCGCGAGTTCGCGCACGGACGGCAGCACGTCGCCGTGCGCGAGTTCGCCGCTGACGATCTTCGACTTCAGCGTGCCGACGACTTGGAGATACGGAGGCGTGCGCTCCAGCGAGGACATGGCGGGGCTCCTTCGACGGGTGAACGGTGCGGTGATCTATCACAGCATCCGGAGTAGTGATCTAGCACAGTGTATGGCTTGACACAGCAACTGTGCCCCCACAGTATGGGTCC
>NZ_JBHWVM010000215.1:0-1238 GCF_042736805.1 Streptomyces sp. NPDC060031 | reverse complement strand
CTAGTGCCGGATCAGGCAACGTTTGCCCTGTTGTGATGTGACGCGCCGTCCGGGTGCTGTGCCGGGCGGCGCGTGACGGTCACCCTGTCGGGGTGGCAGAACGAGTACGCGTGCACGAGATCGATGACGACGAGGGAAGGCGGCTGCTGCGGATCATCCGCAGGGGCACCGGGTCGGTGGTGACCTGGCGGCGGGCCCAGATGGTGTTGCTGTCCGCGCAGGGCATGCCGGTGGCGAAGATCGCCGAGGTGTCGTTCACCAGTGATGACCGGGTCCGGGATGTGATCCACAACTTCAATACGGACGGCTTCGACTCGCTGTATCCGAAGTACTCCGGCGGCCGGCCCAAGACGTTCACACTGCCTGAACGCCGCGAGATCAAGAAGATCGCGAAGTCCAAGCCGACCGAGCACGACCTGCCGTTCTCGACCTGGAGCCTGACCAAGCTGGCGGACTTCCTGGTCGCCGAGGGGGTGGTCGACGACATCAGCCACGAGGGCCTGCGCATCCTGCTCCGCGAGGAAGGCGTCTCCTTTCAACGCCTGAAGACCTGGAAGACCTCCCGCGACCCCGACTACGCGGCCAAGAAGGCCCGCGTCGAGCACCTGTATGCGATCGCCGACGGCGAGGTCATACCCGAGGACGGCGAGCCCGAAGTCATCTTCTGCATGGACGAGTTCGGCCCGCTCAACCTGATGCCGCACCCCGGACGGCAATGGGCCGAGCGCGGCGGCAAGCACAAGGACCCCGACCGCGAACCGCGACGACGGCGGCGGGCCACCTACAACCGCTACGGCGGAGTGCGACATCTGTTCGCCGCACTCGACCTGGCCAAAGACAAGCTCTACGGCCACATCAAACCGATCAAGCGACGCACCCAGTTCCTGGAGTTCTGCCGCTACCTGCGCAGCCTCTACTCGCCCGAGGTCCGGATCGCGATCGTGAGTGACAACTTCTCCCCGCACCTGACCACGAAGAAGTGCCAGCGCGTCGGCACCTGGGCTGCGGCGAACAACGTCGAGATGGCCTACACCCCGACCAACAGCTCCTGGCTTAACCGCATCGAGGCCCAGTTCACGGCCCTGCGCTACTTCACCCTCGACGGCACGGACCACGCCGATCACAAAGAGCAGGGCAGCATGATCCGCCGCTACATCATCTGGCGAAACCGCCACGCCGATGACCGGCGCCTACGCGCCGTCGTCGACAGGGCAAACGTTGCCTGATCCGGCACTAGC
>NZ_JBHWVM010000214.1:0-1310 GCF_042736805.1 Streptomyces sp. NPDC060031 | reverse complement strand
TCAAAGTCGCGGTGCTTATGTAGACCGGCTGGTCAGGGGATGTTCAGCAGGTCCAGTGGTCGGTTGAAGGGGTCGTAGGAGACGTGGCGGAGGCCGGCGGCGATGTTGCGGTGTCCTTGTTGCCGGAGCGTGTTGATCGCCAGGTTGCGCAGGGTTGCCATGTTCTCGGGACCGCGGCCGGTACGGATCTTCGAGGCGTCCTCGCCGAAGGTGGTGTCCCGGACGAAGTGGAGCCGGTTCTCGATGGTCCACTGGGACCTGGCGAGCCGACCGAGCCGCTGGGGCGAGGCTTGCTGTGAGGTCAGGTCAGTGATCGCGTAGACGGTCTGGCGGCTGACCGTGCCGGTCTTGAGGTCGGTGCGGTGACGCAGGACGCGCACGGCCTGGACGGCATGGGGGAAGTCCAGGCCTGTGACGGTGAGGGCCCTGGTCACACGGGTTTCCTTGCGGCCATGGCTCACCTCGCGGTCGTAGCGGCGTGCGGTGACGTCCTTCCACGGCAGCGAGCGGAGCCTGCGGTGCAGTCCGGGCTGGTTGGCCTTGACCACCAGCAGGTAGTGCGCGTTCTTCTCTTCCACCAGGAAGCGCGCATGGTCGCGCTGGGTGTGCAGGGCATCGGCCGTGACGGTGACACCGCTCAGGTCGTAGGGCCCCAGCAGGGCTGCGAAGCAGGTGATTTCGTTGGTCTTATCCGGAACCCGCAGCTGGGTGACGGTCTGGCCGTCGCCGGTCATCGCGGCCAGGAGGTGGGCGGCGGGAGTCTGGCCGTGCCGGGAGCCGCGGGCGGCCTTGCCGTCCACGGCGACCGAGTCCGCGCCACTGGGACTGGCGCCGGTCAGGTCGGCCAGGCCGCCGGGGCAGACCAGGGCGATGACCCGTCGGATCGTGGCGGGGCTCGGGGCGACGCGCACCCCGAGCGTGCCCGTCACACGCGCGCCGAGCCGGGCCAGGGCGTGCTGCGGAGCACTCGCGGACCACTGGCCGATCGCCGCATACGAGCGAGCGCCGGCGATCACCGCCGAGGCGGCAACCAGCAGCACTGCCACGAACGGGTGACGCACCCCGCGCCGCCGCCGTGGATCGGGCAGCATCTGCAACCGCTCCACCAACGAGAGCCCCGCAACACCCTCCAGAACAGGCGACTTGACGAAACAGACGGTGGCAGACTTACGACACATCGAAGCTCCGGTGGTTCAGGGCGACTTGGGAAGGTCACCCCGTTCAACCGGAGCTTCGTTGCGTACGTGACGGGCGGCCCGACTACCTGACCTGCGAACTCACGCGATCATCAGGACTTTGAAACGCCCCTG
>NZ_JBHWVM010000213.1:0-1323 GCF_042736805.1 Streptomyces sp. NPDC060031 | reverse complement strand
CTGGCCCGGGGCTCGGCCTCGGGCCTGTGGGCCAGGCGGATCGGACGAGTCATGGCAGACAAAAACGAAGCGGCCGCGTCCGTGGCCGGCGACGAGATGATCGACGAGGTGGTCGAGCGACTGCTCGACAGGGCTGACGCCTCGGGAGCGGCCCTGCTCGGTGAGGGCGGGCTCCTGACGGAGATCACCAAGGCCGTTCTGGAGCGGGCCCTGGAAGCCGAGATGAGCGAGCACCTCGGCTACGAACGCGGAGATTCAGCGGGTCACGGCTCGGGGAACTCCCGCAACGGGACCTCGCCCAAGACGGTCCTGACCGATGCCGGAGCGGTCACGCTGGCGGTGCCGCGGGACCGCAACGGCGACTTCGAACCGCGCATGGTCCCCAAGAACGCCCGCCGGCTCGCCGGGTTCAACGACCGGATCCTCTCCCTCTACGCCCGCGGCATGAGCGTGCGCGACATCCGCTCGCATCTGGCGCAGATCTACGGGGTCGAGGTCAGTCCCGATCTGATCAGCAAGGTCACCGACGCGGTGATCGACGAGCTCGTGACCTGGCAGAACAGGCCCCTCGACCCGGTCTGGCCGATCATCTACATCGACGCGTTGTGGGTGAAGATTCGCTCTGGGTCGGTGACGTCGAAACCGGTCTATCTGGCCGTCGGCGTCGACATGGACGGCCGCAAGGACGTCCTGGGTCTGTGGGTCGGAGCCGAGGGCGAGGGCGCGACCACGTGGATGGCTGTGCTGTCCGAGCTGCGGAACCGGGGCATCGAGGACGTCTGCATCGTGGTCTGCGACGGGTTGAAGGGCCTGCCCGACGCGGTCACCGCGACCTGGCCGAAGGCCACCGTCCAGACCTGCGTGATCCACCTGACCAGGGCCTCGCTCAGGCTCTCGTCGGCCCGGGACCACCCGAAGCTGGTGCCGGCCCTGAAGGCCATCTACACGGCGCCGACCGAGCAGGCCGCCGAGCAGGCCCTCGACACATTTGAGTCCTCTGACCTGGGCGAACGCTACCCGGCCATCGTCCGGACCTGGCGATCTGCCTGGCCGGAGTTCACGCCCTACCTGGCGTTCCCCCCGACCATAAGGACGGTGGTCTACTCCACGAACATGGTCGAGTCCATGAACGCCCGCCTCCGCAAGGCCACCCGCAACCGCGGCCACTTCCCCTCGGAACAAGCCGCGTTGAAGGTCCTCTACCTCGCGGTCCGCGAGCAGATCAATCCGAAAGCGCGCGACGCGAACCACGTCGCCGCACACTGGAAAGAGGCACTGAACCAGTTCTCACTCTTCTTCGAGGACCGGCTCAGCATCCAATGA
>NZ_JBHWVM010000212.1:0-1368 GCF_042736805.1 Streptomyces sp. NPDC060031 | reverse complement strand
GGGTGTGTCCAGTTAACGGCTGATCTTGGTTTTGAGGTTCAGTTGTTGGCTGGGGTGAGCCGGCCCTCGAAGGCGATCTGGAAGGCGTTCAGGGGTGCCTTCCAGCGCATGGTCCACCTCTTGCGGCTCTTGCCGGTCGGGTCGAGGCTCATCAGTGCCAGGTAGACGCACTTCAGGGCCGCGGCCTCGGTGGGGAAGTGTCCGCGGGCCCGGACGGCCTTGCGTATCCGCGCGTTGACGGACTCGATGGCGTTCGTCGAGCAGATGACCGTGCGGATCTCGACGTCGAAGGAGAGGAAGGGCACGAACTCGGCCCAGGCGCTCTCCCAGAGCTTGATGATCGCCGGGTACTTCTTCCCCCAGGCGTCCTGGAACTCTCCGAAGCGTTCGGCTGCCGCGCTCTCGTTCGGGGCGGTGTAGACGGGCTTGAGCGCCTTGGCGATCTTGTCCCAGTCCTGGCGGCCCGCGTATCGGAAGCTGTTGCGCAGGAGGTGAACGATGCACGTCTGAACAATTGTTCGGGGCCAGACCGCCTCAACCGCGTCGGGCAGCCCCTTGAGTCCGTCGCAGACCAGCATCAGCACGTCGTCCACGCCGCGGTTCTTGAGCTCGGTGAAGACCTGCAGCCAGTATTTCGCGCCTTCGCCGCCATCGCCGGCCCAGATACCGAGGATGTCCCGGGTGCCCTCGACGGTGACGGCCATGACCACGTAGATGGGCCGATTCGCGACCTTGCCGTCCCGGATCTTGACGTTGATGGCGTCCACGAACAGGACGGGGTAGACGCGGTCGAGTGGCCGGTTGGACCATTCGGCCATGCCCTCCATCACCTGGTCGGTGATGGTGGAGATGGTCTGCCTGGAGACCTCGGCGCCGTAGATCTCGGCCAGATGCGCGGAGATCTCCCCGTGGGTAAGACCCTTCGCTGACAGCGACAGCACCATCTCGTCCACGCCGGTCAGCCGGCGCTGCCGCTTGCGCACGATCTGCGGCTCGAAGCTGCCGGCCACGTCCCGGGGCACCTTGACCTCGACCGGCCCGACATCGGTCAGCACGGTCTTGGACCGGGTGCCGTTGCGGCTGTTGCCGCTGTTCTTCCCCACCGGATCATGCTTGTCGTACCCGAGGTGATCGGTGATCTCGCCCTCCAGGGCGGACTCCAGCACCCGCTTGGTCAACTGCTGCAGCAGCCCGCCCGCACCGGTCAACTGCATGCCCTCGGTCCGGGCCCGCTCGACCAGCATCGCGATCAACTGCTCGTCCGACGTGGCCACACCCACCGGCTCAGCCACGGACTCGTGCTCGATCGTCATCTCACTCACTTGGCGTCTCCATGATCAACAGATCCGCCGTTTATTAGACACTCCC
>NZ_JBHWVM010000211.1:0-1434 GCF_042736805.1 Streptomyces sp. NPDC060031 | reverse complement strand
GAAGAAAGCCCCGCCAGCCGAAAAGGCCGGCGGGGCTTCGGTGTTACGCGGCTTCGACCGTCCACTCCCACGACTCGCCGTCGGCGGCAGCGCGGGCGGCGGCGTCGGCCAGGGCGCGGGCGAGGGCCGACGCCCGCGGCTTGAGGTGCCGGGTCCGGGAGACCGTGAGCAGCTGCTCGGAGACGAGCGCGGCTTCGGCAGCAGGGAAGGTTCGGGGCTTCGGGAACTCCAGGGCGTCGACCAGTGAGGCCACGGCCTTCCGGTCGTTGTACGGCACGGAGGTCTGGACCCAGGACGCGAGGGCGGCAACCTCCTTGCGGAGGTGGTGGTCCTGCCCGAAGAAGTCGGCTCCGTGCGAGACGACCAGGCTCGGTGCCGCGTCGTGGATGGCGGGTCGGCGGGTCATGCTGCGGCTCCCATCCGGTGGGCGAGGTCGGCGAGCTGGGTGGCGGCCGCGAGGATCAACCGGACCTCAGGTGTGCCGTCGGTCAGGAGTCGGTCGGGTCCGGGCGCCGGCGGGACCGGCGCGGGGGCCGGGACCGGGCGGCGGCGCAGGGCCACCGCCAGGACCGCGAGGGCAACCACCACGGTGGCGAGGTAGGCGAGGGCGATCACGAGCCCACCGCCTCAGACGTCGTGACGCGCTTCCAGGCCGCCCGGAGCCGGGTCTCCCCGGCGCTGTGGCCCGCCCTGCGGAAGGCGAGGGCGAGGGCGTTGTACGACATCGGCGGGTTGGTGCTGGCCCGGAGCTCCGCGACGATCGCGTCGATCTGGTCGTCCGTCAGGGCGGGTGCCTCGATGGCGGCCAGTTCTTCGAAGGAGCCCCAGACGGGGAGCTGCCAGCGGGGCTGTGACGCGTCCTGTGACGCGGGTGCGACGCGCTCTGTCACGCAGGTCAGAGCCCTACCGGTGCCGTCGCCCTGCCGGACTCCGTCCAGCTCCGACCAGGCGCCGGAGAGCCTCCTGGCCGCCTTGGCCTGTGCCTCCGCGACGCGCTTCCCGGCGCCCGTCACGGCGTCGAGGCGGGTCTCCTCGGTGCCCGCCTCGGCACGGAGTTCGGCGCGGGCGATGGCCGCCTGATCGCGGGCGCCCTGCTGGATCGTGGCGATCCGGTCGAGGGCGGTCTTGGTGAGCGCGGTCCGCTCCCAGAGACCGTGCACGAGCCACAAGGCCTTGGCCGCGATCGGCAGCCAGGCGACGGCGAGCCATGCGCCGGCGGATCCGTCGGCGGTGAGCGCGTGGGCGACCAGGACGCCGGTCGCGACCGCGCCGAACGCCCACCCGACCACGGTGACCGTGGTGTTGTGGTCACCCTGAGCGGCCAGGCGCCGGTCGTACGCGAGGGTCGCGAGCCAGCCGCCGTCGATGCCGAGTCCGACGACCAGGGCGACGGGCCACGGCATCGAGTCCCCGAGCCACATCACGACCACGGCC
>NZ_JBHWVM010000210.1:0-1473 GCF_042736805.1 Streptomyces sp. NPDC060031 | reverse complement strand
TGGTGGCGGACATGTCGTCGGCGGCTCAGGCTGCGGGTACCGCGGTGCCCGGGTCGGCGGCCGAGACGCATCTTCAGGGTCCGGTGCCGGTGGGTGCGCCGCCGTTGTCGCAGAAGGCGACGGGGCCGGTGGGGGCTGCGTTGGCGCAGTACCTGGAGAAGAAGAAGCCTGAGTTGAAGACGATGGCGGAGCGGATCGAGGCCTCGATCCTGGGTGCGGCGAAGGCGACCCGGGAGTATTGCGAGGGTGATCTGGAGGCGGCGAAGAACGCCCAGGACGCGGCGAAGAGCATGCGTCTGGATCTGCTGCGTGAGGCTGCTGGGGGCGCGAAGTGAGCAACGACCCGGTCAACCCGGGTGAGGTGCCGGTTTTCACCGGGAACCTCGCCGAGTTGGAGACGAAGGCGAAGGCGCTGGTCGGGGACGGTCCCAAGATCGCCACGGCTGGTTCCGACGTGCACACCACTTTTGGTGGGCTGTCGGCGTTCTATCAGGCTCCCGAGGCGGAGCAGTTGTTCGCGGTGACGAAGCCGGTCCAGGATGTGACCTCGCATTTCACGGCGGATCTGAAGGTGATCTCGGGTGCGCTTTCGACGTATGCGCATGACATCACGCCGTTGGTCGCGAAGCTGGACCGGTTGCGTGAGGACGCGGCGAAGTTCAAGACGAAGATCTCGCATGAGGACAAGTGGCGTGAGGACGGCGATCTGATCGAGGAGAACCTCGATCGCCGTAACGAGATCGCCGAGGTGTGGACGCAGTTCCAGGAAGCCGAGCGGGCGGCGCACGCGAAGATCGTGGCGTTGTGGGGCGGCCCGGCGCTGATCAAGAACGACGGCTCGAACAAAGACAACATGTACGGCTATGACGCGGAGGCGCTGAAGGCGTCGAAGTCGTTGCCGTGGGGTGATGCGGTCGAGGAGTCGGTTCCGTGGTGGCAGGTGTGGGAGCACGCCTACGACTTCGGCAAGGGTGTCATCGTCGATGGCGTGTGGGGCACGATCAAGGGCCTGGGCACGTTGGTGGGGTTCTCCGGCTGGGATGCGGCCGGTCAGGCCTGGACGGGGCTTGCGAAGCTGGCCACGGGTTTGGCGATCACCTCCATTCCGGGTGTCGGTCCGATGTTCCTGGCGACTCCCGACGACAAGCTGCCGTCGTGGCTGCGTGATTCCAAGACGGCGATGAAGGAGACCGGCAAGGCTCTCCTGGCGTGGGACGAGTGGGGGCACAATCCGTCGCGTGCGGCGGGCGCGGTCACCTTCAACGTGCTGACGACCGTCTTCACAGGCGGCGCGGGCGGCGGTGCGTCGGCCGCGGGCAAGGCGGGCATGGCCGCGAAGGCGATCTCCTTCGCGGGCAAGGCCGGCAAGGTCATCGACCCGATGACGTACGTCTTCAAGGGCGCCGGCGCCGGCATCTCCAAGATCGGCGACGTCATGGCCGGCTTCAAGGGCATCGGCAAGATCGACCTGCC
>NZ_JBHWVM010000209.1:0-1526 GCF_042736805.1 Streptomyces sp. NPDC060031 | reverse complement strand
GGGGATGTCAGCGAAAACGGACACCCCCACCACGCGTGGTGACCTGCACAGACGGGGTCGGCCGGAATCCGGTAAGGGCAGCAGAAGTCGCAACAGATGCCGCAGCAGATGCCGCAGGAGATGGCGCAAGAGCTGTCGCAAGCCGCCGCCCGGCCGACCGCGAAACTGGGCCCAATGACCCACAACTCGCTGCCGGAATCTGCGCCCCGCAGGACACGCCCAGCGCAGCGACCGACCGGCACGGCGGACCGATCAGATATCTGATCGCTTAGCTTGCTCCCCTGCCCGTGCCCGGGCCCGACGTCGCCCCCGACGCTCGGCCTAACGTTCCAATAGGCCACAACTGGCTGCCCGGATCTGATGTCAACGACGGCCGCCCGCGACCGGTCGGTAGCGACTCAGAGCTTGCCGTCGTCCTCCTCGCCGGCGCCGACTTCGGCACTGAGATCGAGGACAAGGTCTAGTGCTGCAAGAAGAACTCGGAGATGTTCTTCGCGAAGCAGGTCCAGTACCTGAGGTACCGGAAATCGGACCGCAGCCGTTTCGCTCCAGGGGCGAAGATGTATCTCAGGCGGCGTCCCCTGCCAGGTGAGTTTCGAGGGTGTCCTCCGCGGCCCGTTCACCAGCGCTTAGACCGGCCGAACGACCTGCTCAACGTCCTAGAGACGGACCCGAAGTTCGACTGCTCGATGTTCGTCGACAGGGCCGGTCAGCGGAAGTATCCGTCCAGTGACCCTCGGTCACGTGGTGCGCGTCACCGAAGGGTTCATGTGAGGACTTTCGATCTGCTGGCGGCCTCATGACCCCCCTACATGAAGTGCCTGTCACCAACCTCGTGAGCTGAGCATCCGACATGAAGCAGCAGGTCAGGGCCACTTAGGCGCTTTTATGCGTGTGCGTGATTCCGTTGGCATTGTGGCGGCTCCGCTCGCGCTGCGTAGGCTTCTCCCTGACCGGCAGCACCGGAGTCCGAACGAGGCCCTTCGAGGACGAGTTCGACGCCGACCGCGCCAACGGGTTTCCGGTCGCCGTGTAGTCCGACAGCCCTCGAACACCTGGAGGCAAAAAAACAGCGGTCCCCTGCGCCAACAGGGGACCGCCTGTGTAGTCCGACAGCCCTCGCCCGACCGAGTTGGATCTCAAGTACAAGGAGAAGAACCATCAAAGACGTTCCCGAGCCTAAGCTCCGCGACGGCCTGCCGTCGAGCGGGCTCACGCGACAAATGGCGCATTACGAAGCTTGTGCGACATTCATTCCGGCTCCGTTCGACAGGCGAGCGCAGGGTGTCACGTACGGGGTGACGGGCCGATGACCCTGTTCACGATCGTCGCGATGTCCCTCGCGGGCGTCGCCGTGTACTGGGCGTACAAGAACCCGAAGCTGGGTGCGTCGCTCCTGGTTGGTGCCGGGATTCTTGCCGCGGTCTATCTGATCGGACAGCAGGATGCCTCGCAGGCTCCGCTTCAGGCGCCGGCGCCTGCCGCGTCCTCTTCTGTTCCGGCGGTAGCAGGCCCGCCCCCCAGCC
>NZ_JBHWVM010000207.1:0-1670 GCF_042736805.1 Streptomyces sp. NPDC060031 | reverse complement strand
CGGCCCGCTCGCGTGCGGGGGGTCGAGGTCGGCGCACCGCTTGAACAGGTGCGGGTTACTCAGTCCGGCCAGTGACTCGCGGAGGGCGGAGTCGGCTGAAATCAGGACGCTCTTGAGCTGGTTGATCGCCTGGGTCCTGGACTTGACCGCGGATCCCTTCGCCAGTTTGAACAGGCGGAGCATCTCGACTGGACCGTTGCCGGTCTTCGCTGAGGCGGTAGCTCGTCCAGTCAGCACGGCGCGGGCTGCTGCCTCGGCGTCGATGGCGTCGGTCTTGCCGTGACGGCGTCGGGCGGCCTTGTCGGGCTGATTGACCTCGGTCACCTCGATGCCCTCGGCGCGCAAGTGACGGGTCAGCCCGGCTCCGTATGAGCCGGTGCACTCGACGCCGGCCCGCCGCAGGACGCCGAACGATCGTGCCCAATCAAGGAGTTGCCGATAGCCGTCGGCGGTCGCGGGGAAGCTGCGTCCGTCCAGGGCCGCGCCGAGCACGGTGATGACGGCTGCGGCGTGGACGTCCTTGTGAGTGTCCACACCGAGCAGGACGTCCTCGGCGTCCGCCGGGACGTGACATGGGGCGGTGGACTGCGTGATGCTGGGCACGGTCGCCTGTCTCCTGATCGCCTCGAAAACCGGTGGCCGTCGCCGGGCCGGGGGCGGTCAAGACTGTGATGGTGCCTGTCGCGAAGGCCCCTATCGGGACACGGCCCCTGCCCGGCGGCAGCATGTGGCACCCCAGACAGCGGTCGGCAGATCAAGCTCAAGGCACCACGGCCAGTCGAACCTCGGGCCAGACCGCCGCCCAAGGCGGCACTCCCACATCCTCACAGTCGAACCTGGTCGCGATCGCGCGGAACTGCTTGAGGCGTGCGAAGCATCGTTCGACCACGTTGCGGTCGCGGTAGACCTCCTTGTCGAAGGCGGGCGGCCGGCCGCCGAGGCGCCCTCGGCGCCGGCGGTTGGCCGCCTGGTCGCGGCGCTCGGGGATCGTGGCTGCGATGCCCCGGCGCCGCAGCAGGTGCCGGATCGCCCGGCTGGAGTAGGCCTTGTCGCCCAGGACTCGGGCCGGTGTCGTGCGCGGGCGGCCGCTGTCGGCTCGCGGAACGCGGATCGAGTCGAGGACCTGAACGAAGGCGGTGGCGTCGTTGACGTTGCCGGGCGTGAGCACGATCGACAGGGGCAGGCCCCGGCCGTCGACGGCGAGGTGGACCTTGGTGGTCAGCCCGCCTCGGGACCGGCCGAGGGCCTGGCGCGTCTGCGAGCAGCCCGGATCTTCCAGTTCGTCCCCGTCTGCGGCCCCTTTTTACGGGCGCCGGCGGCGTGCTGGTGGGCACGGTTGACCGTGGAGTCGACGGCGACGGTCCACTCCACCCGGCCCACCGCGTCGTCACGGACCTGCGCATGCTCCAACAGCCTTGCCCACGTGCCATCCGCCTCCCAGCGGGCGAACCGCTCGTAGACGGTCTGCCACGGCCCATACCGCTCCGGCAGGTCACGCCACGGAGCCCCGGTCCGCAACCGCCACAGCACACCATTGACCACCTGCCGGTGATCACGCCACGGCCGACCACGCCCGTCCACCTGCGGCAACAAGGGCTCAATCCGCTCCCACGCCGCGTCCGTCAACTCACCTCGACCTGCCACAAGATCAATTATCAGACAGGCCTTAG
>NZ_JBHWVM010000206.1:0-1687 GCF_042736805.1 Streptomyces sp. NPDC060031 | reverse complement strand
TGGGCAGCTACCCCCCACCCTTTCCGGGTGGGGGCCCCGGCCTCCATCCTGCGGGGGGGGCCCTCGCCTGTGCGCCGCGGGTGCGCCGCCGCCGTCAGCCCGTCCAGAACTCCCACCACCGGGTCAGGATCAGCATCCCGATGACGCCGATGTGCAAGACGGGCGGGACCCAGCCGAACTCGGCGAGGAAGCCCCGCACCGGAGCGGGCGCCGGGAGCGTGCCCGCGCGGACGTTGTGCGCGGTGACCGCCCAGAACATCAGCAGGGTCGCCACCCAGGCCAGGCAGCACCACAGGCAGAGCGCGTTGATCTCGTAGAGCGACTGGACCATGAGCCAGGAGCAGAAGCCGACGCCGAAGGCGGTGCCGGCGTTCAGACCGAGCCAGAACCAGCCACGGTGGCGGGCGCCGGCCAGCAGGCCCGCGCCGACGCACACGACGACCCCGTACGCGGCCAGCCCCAGCATGGGGTTGGGGAAGCCGAAGACCGCGGCCTGGTCGCTCTGCATGACGCTGCCGCAGGAGACGACGGGGTTCAGACTGCAGGCGGGCTTGAAGTCCGGGTCCTCCAGCAGCAGGAACTTGTCGAGGGTGATCACCCAGGAGGCCAGCAGTCCGGCGGCGCCGGTCAGGACCAGCAGCCAGGCCAGCCCCCGGGGGGTGGCGGCCGGTTCGCCGTCGGTGGGGTTGCGGGGCCGTCCCTGCTGGCGGGGGACGCCCACGGTATTCGTTGCCATGCGGCCCATAGTCCCGCCTTCCCTCGTATACCAGGCCGAACCATGCCCATGCATAAGGAAGTTGACCTGAAGGGGTGGCGGGAAACCCTGATGCTTCCCGGACGTTTTACCGAACCCCGGACGTGATGTCAGGGCCAGGGGTTACTTTGAGCTTCCACGAAGTGACATGCTGCGACGGCCTGGAGACCCACCTTGAGCGATCCGTACGAGACAACCGAGGCGCACCTCGAGCGACTCCTGGGCCGCGCCCTCAACTCCTTCGACCTGCCTGACCGGTTGGTCGAGCGCCTCGGCACGGCGCTCGCCCACAGCTCCGCGCTGTACACCGCCCACCACGGCCAGGCGGAGGGCGTGTGGCGCGAGACCCACCGGCACACGTACCTGCTGGCCGACGGCGGGGCGGTGTCGCTGTGGGAGCTGGCGTACCGGCTTCGGGGTGACCGGGCGGTGCGGTACGAGATCTTCGCGAGCAAGGCCGAGACCCGCCTGGCCGTGACCCGGCTGTTCGGCGAGGCTCCCACCGAGGCGCTGCTGGACCCGGCGGTGACCGGATCCGATGAGGACGAAGCGCGCGATGTGGCCGCGCTGGGCGCGCTGTTCGCGGCCGTCGCGGCCGCGCCGACGCGGCGCCACCGGGAGTACGCGGTGGAGGAGTCCGCCGACCACGCCCGGCGGGTGCTGCGCCGCGCGGAGAACCCGGACCGCCCCGGTGAGGGGGTGGCGGAGCGGCTGCGGTCGGCGTACGCGCACCAGATCACGCAGGCCTTCGGCGGGCGCCCGTGCCTGGCGAACGGGCGGCGGGAGGCGGGCTTCAGCCTGTACGAGCACGCCTTCGTCCTGCTGGACGGGAGCGAACTCAGCCTGTGGGAGGTCGAGCACACCGCGACGCCCGACGGGCGGCACATGTGCGAGGTGTACGAGAGCGAGGCGGCCGCGCGCGGAGCGATGGAG
>NZ_JBHWVM010000205.1:0-1810 GCF_042736805.1 Streptomyces sp. NPDC060031 | reverse complement strand
GGCAAGGCCGGTGGCGCCCACGGTCGCGTGCGCGACGACTGACGTCAGTCGTTGATGCAGACGTTGCCGAACGCGGGGTTCAGCGCTCCGATGATGTTCACGGAGTTGCCGCAGATGTTGATCGGGATGTGGACCGGGACCTGGGCCAGGTTGCCCGAGAGCACACCCGGGGAGCCCACGGCCGCACCCTCGGCCTGCGAGTCGGCAACGGCGGAACCGGCGGCACCGGCCGCGGCGAGACCGGCGGAGGCCAGAACCAGGGCGGCCTTCTTGGCAGAGTTCATGGGAAGTGCACCTTCTGTTCGATGTTCTGCCCCGATCCCGGGGCTCACAACGAGCGAAACGGTCCAGCATCCCAGACGACACGGGTCCGTGCGCGATCAGACCTGTTCAGCGTAATAGTCGTCATCGCGCACGGTTCCGTTACGACGATCCGAGGATCGGCAAGTCGGGGATCTCGGGGACCAGTTCCACCGGTGCCACGGGCGCCACCGGCGCCACGGGCACCGCCGGGACTGCGGGCACCGCCGGGACTGCCGGGACCGCCGGGACTGCGGGCACCGCCGGGACTGCCGGGAGGGCCGGCACTGTCGGGACTGCCGGGACCGCCGGGACCGCCGGGACTGCCGGGACCGCCGGGTTGGAGACGGGGAGCTGCGGGATGTCGGGGATCTCGGGGATCTCGGGAATCCCCGGGATCGGAATCGCGGGGATGTCCGGGATCCCCGGCAGGTTCGGCAGGTTCGGCAGGTTGGGCAGCTGGATCGGCGGGAGCGTCACCCCCGGCAGCAGGGTCCCCAGGGAGGTGGTGAGGTCGGCCAGAATCCTGGAGACGCCCGCGAGGATGTCGTCCAGCGGGCCGGCCGCGGCCGCACGCTCGTTGATCTCCTCCTGGGCTGCCGCCACGCGTTCCCTGAGGGCGGCGGTCCCGGCACCGTCCGCGGCGCCCGCGGGGGCAACCGCGCCGGAGAGTATGACGACCGCGAGGGCCGACGGGACGAGGATGCGGATGCGGGAGCGCTTCGTGCGGTGCATGGATGATCCGTTCTGGTGGTCGCAGAAACGGACCCGTTCGATCCGCCTCCTTACCCACCGTGCGAACAGCCTTTACGGAGCGCAACAGGATCTTGAAGCCCCGGGCGGCCCCCACGAGCCGCGTACGGGCTTCGCGCACGCGTCCGGAGCCGGATCACCCGGCCGGGGAAAACCTCACTCCCCGCAGGCCGTTTGAGTGAAGCAGCAGAACCAACCCTTCACGCGGGCAGTTGATCAGGGCGCTCCACTAGCGGGCACTCGTGCGACAAAAGGATCAAGATGCTCAAGAAGATCATGACTGCTGCCGCGGTCACCGCCGCCGCCGTCGGCGCGGGCGCTGCTGTCGCGGCCCCGGCCATGGCGATCGGCAACGACAACGGGATCACCACCGTAAACGGAAACGGCTCTCAGCAGATCTACGGCAACCAGAAGACCCACGGCGACATGAGCCC
Source organism: Streptomyces sp. NPDC060031 (assembly GCF_042736805.1). Taxonomy (NCBI): domain Bacteria; kingdom Bacillati; phylum Actinomycetota; class Actinomycetes; order Kitasatosporales; family Streptomycetaceae; genus Streptomyces; species Streptomyces sp. NPDC060031. The sequence goes on along the minus strand of NZ_JBHWVM010000205.1, from coordinate 323 downwards.
GCAGCTCGGCCTGGTCCAGGGCACGCTGAACAAGCCCTGCATCGCCCTGCCGGTGAAGCTCAACGCCCAGTCCCTCATTGCCGCGCTCAACGTCGGCGTCCAGGACATCAACGTCCTGTCGAACCCGCAGAACCAGCAGTGCACCGAGAACTCCACCCAGGCCAAGGGCGACGAGCCGCTCTCGCACATCCTGGACAACATCCCGGTCCTGTCGGGCAACGGCTCCCTCGGCAGCTGACCCGCACCCCTTTCCGGTCGAGGGCCCCCCCCCCCCCCCCCAGCCCGGGGCCCCCCCCGAGGGGCCCCCGGGGGCCCCCCCCCCC
>NZ_JBHWVM010000204.1:0-1836 GCF_042736805.1 Streptomyces sp. NPDC060031 | reverse complement strand
TACTGCAGGGGGGACCCTGTGGGAGAGTAGGACGCCGCCGAACAATCATTGTGGGAAAGCCCCGCACCTTTAATGGTGCGGGGCTTTTCTGCGTTTACGGGGGGCTTCTCGAGGCCGGCTGGGTATCCTGGCCGCGTTCCCCTGGAGGACACCATGACAGCAGAGCAGCTGGAAGACGGCGGACCGCTCATCCCCCAGCCGGCCATGACGCGGGAAGCCCTGCGGGACGCCGTGCGCCGGATCGACATGCCGAGCCTCGCCGTGCTGGACAAGGAGTGCAACGAGGCGTTCGACCGGGCCGCGGAGACCGGCGCCATCAACCCGTTGCGGTTCTTCCTGATCAAGTGGGCCACCCATGTGGCCATCCACCGGTGGCCGGCGCGGTCGGCCGCGCTCCAGGACGCGGAACGCATCGCCGGCGATCCCACTGCGACGGAACCGGAGTTCCGGGCCGCGATGGAAACCAGCAGTCGCATCCTCGCCGAGGCCCAGCGGGAGATCGGCCAGTGACCTTGCGGGGCGAGGGGGTCGAGAACGACAGCGGCTGGGCCTGGGAGTGCGATCCCAGTCGACTGTGGGTCCTCGGTGACATGTCCGTGGAACACCAGAAGCTCGTCACCGCCGTGATGGACGGCCTGGTCGACCTGGCGGCGATGGCCATCGACCCCAAGGACGGCAGCCTCTACGAGGACCCGCACCCGATGCGACTGCGCACGTACGAGGACGAGCACCTGATGGTCTGGTACCAGACCATCCCCCACCGCAGCCGGGTCTACCTCAAGCGCGTCAACCTATGAGAGGGCGAGTGCGGCGACGGCGGGGGCGGCGTAGATGAGGGGGAAGGGGATGTGGGCGTACGAGCGGGCGCGGATCACGGTGATGACGGCGCCGGTGAAGTAGAGGACCAGGCCGATCGCGGCGGCGATCCCGATCGGCTGGACGGCCAGTCCGGCGAGCAGGCCCGCGGCCCCGGCGGCCTTGGCGACGCCGAGCCAGGTCCACCAGGTGCGCGGGACGCCGTAATCGGTGAGCGGCTCGACGACCCACTTGGCGTTGAAGAAGATCGAGCCGGCCGAGAATCCGGCCAGCAGTGCGCCGAACAGGGTCACGATCACGTAGGCGGTCGACATCAGAGGTGCTCCGATCAGGTGTCTTACGGGGTTCTTGCGTCCGACACCCCTCTGACCCGCCACCCCGCCCGTGTGTGACAGCAGCCGCTACCGCATCTCGACCAGCCGACGGGCGGCGGTCGACGCGCCGTCGGTGCGGACTTCACCGGCGACGGTTCGGGCCCTGTCCGCCGCCTTGACGTCGGAGGGCCTGGCGGAGCGCCGTGAGCAACGGATCGCGGCTCGGTTCGCCGGACAAGATCACGCGCCGTCCGAGCGCGCGGCATGCTGCCGAACCCGCAGGAGACGGGTGGCTCGCCGGCATCGAGGAATGCCTCCAGCTCGGCGGACTGCAGCCGGCTCGGGCCAGGGGGCGAGCGTCGGGGGGCTCGGGTTGCTGGTCGACTCGGTCGCTGAGGCGGTGGCAGCACCGCGTTTTGACTCCCTCCTCCGGCGTGATGTAGAGTCAAACGGTTGCCTGGAGCTGAAGAGCTCGGCAGCATCCCCCAGGAAGTGAATTCTGAACGGGGGGCCTTCGACTCCTCATTCAGGAATCTGAAGCCGGGAAATCCGGTGGAAAACTTCTGATAGAGTCGGACTCGCCGGAAAGGGAAAGCGCGAAAGCGCAGGAACTGGAAAGCGAAACCCGCTTCGACCGGGAATCGGACACGAAAGAGTCTGATAGAGTCGGAGACACAAGAACGAAGGAAGCGCCCGGAGGAAAGCC
>NZ_JBHWVM010000203.1:0-1844 GCF_042736805.1 Streptomyces sp. NPDC060031 | reverse complement strand
ATATTAACTACGAAAGAAAATGAACAATCCACCCAAGTATGCTTAATGTAACTAAAACAGCACCAAACTTCAAAACTAATCGCAGGAAGAAAGAACCTGTTGCCAACAAATATTTAATTCCTTTTAGGAAAAGAAATCCCACAATTATTAATAGGAAAATGGTAGCAATCACTTGAACAGCAATCATACTAAAATCTCCGTCTAATTTCGTCTATTACATCTTGAGATAGTATGAATTCATTGTTTCTTAATCTTTCCGCAGTGCTACGAAGATAATTTATATCATCTTCAGAAAGGGTTTGTATATACTCTAAGTTTACAGATGAAAATCTATTTATTGAAATACTGTTTTGAGAAGTTGATTCTTGTGCTATTTTCTCCTTTATTTCTATAAAATCAACAGTTCCGTATGTTTTCATCAGTTTTTTAGCTAATTTAACAGCTTTTTTTTCTTCTTCTTCTTTTAATTTTTTCTTAGCTTCAGCAATCTTTTTGTCTGCTTCTTCCCTTAATTTAAGCGCTAATTCTAATTCCTCTTGTGGATCCTTTTTTCTAGCCATGTTGAGTCTAATCTCCTTTTTATAAATTTCTTAAGACGTCAAATCTAGAACCTTTTTTCGTTTTCCCCTTCTCATAATTACTTACCTTTTCTCCAAACAACGAGCCAAAATAACTTGATTCAACTTTTTTATTTTCTGTTGGTTGCCCGATTTTCTTTGTATCTTGGGTTGATTCAACTATTTGTTTAATACTCTGCTGTACTGGTTCTGGAGTAGATGAAAATGCCTTTTGAACATCTTGCAAGATGACTTGTTTAATTGGTTCTTTTGCTCCAAAAGATGTTTTTTCTAGCTCTTGAACAACTTTCATTTTGAGTGTTTCAGGAGCAATATTTCCTTGTTTTTGAACATCTTCTATTACTCTCTTAACTGTTTGATGTGCTTCTTGTGGAAGCCTTGCTGTTGTAAGAACTTGCTGTACATTTTGTTGTATTTGTTGCGGTGTCGCTATTTTTGCTTGCTCTATTTCTTGTACGACACGTTGTCTATTCGGTGCCGTTTCGGAACTATTTTGAACATCTTGAATCACCGTTTGACGTTGCGACACTGCCTGTCCGTTGCTAGATTGTATATCTTGTACAATGGATTGCTTGCCTATATGGTTAGACTGTGGAACGGATTTAACATCTTGTTCTATGCTTTGTTTTAATGGAGCGCTATTCACTGTATTAGCCTTCATATTTTGAACAGCATCTTGCATAGAATGATTAGCCGAGCTTCCAGCTGCAACTTCTTGTCTGGTACGATTAATAATCCCTTCGCTGCTTTGTTGATTAATTGATTTATTCTCAGGAGTTAATCGCATATTACTTGCTGCATTTACATCCACATTTCCATTCGGATTTAATGATTCTTTTAATTTCATTTCTGCTAAAATTTCTTCATTCGATTGTGTTTTACCATTTGCGCGATCATTCACACTGCTAATAACATCTTGTTGAAGTGTCTGCCTTTGATTAGTTGGCGTTATTGTTGCGTTATCTCCTGCATTTTTTTCTTGTAATTCTTGGCCATTGTTAGACGTATCATATCTTTTTATTGATGATGAAGGGTCATTAGAAAGTTCGTTATTGCTATTTAAAGACTGTTTATTTTGATTTAAACCCTTTTCCCCTTGAAGTGCGTTAGCTACGTTTGTAGCGACTCCAGAAGTTTCAACAGCAGCAGTAGAAAGACCTTCCATCTTACCATCTGAATTAATACTATTACTCAATCCATTACTACTCAATTTTTCTTTAGAAAAATCACCCAATTGATTTCTATTTTTGTTATTACCTGAAACAC
>NZ_JBHWVM010000202.1:0-2163 GCF_042736805.1 Streptomyces sp. NPDC060031 | reverse complement strand
GTCCGTTTTCGCTGACATCCCCTCTACTGCCCGCCTCCGTCACGTCCCCACCTGAAATTGGCGGTGGGGACGGTGACGCGCGGCGGCCCGGAGAGGGGATCCGGCGCCCCTCGCTGTCGCGCGAAAGCGCCGGCGCCCCGGACCCGTGTCGGCATCAGATTCCGGCAGCGAGTTATGCCGGACTGATATCAGTTCTGCGGCTGGGCGAGGCGTCGGGCGATGTGCCAGACGGCACGTTCGCGGTCGTCGGCGTCGTCCTCCTGGTCGTCGTTCTCCTCGGCTTCGCGGCGACGTCGTGCAGCTGCTTCCTCGCGTCGGCGGGCGAGGGCTTCGAGCATCTCGGCGTACGCGTCCACGACGTCCTGCGGACCGAGAACGACGACCTCGTCGGCGACGTCGGCGAGCGCCAGGACCTCACGGACGCGGGCAGCCATGGCGGCCGGGTCGGTGTTGCCGTCGGTGCCCTCGGCGGCCTGCGTCGCCTCCAGGTCGAGGGCCTTCCTCGCGACCGCGTGCCAGCCGTCCTCGGTGACGCGGACGCCCGCGCGGAGTTCGCCGCCCTCGGCGTCGGCCGCCGCGAGCAAGTCGAGGTTGTCTTCGTCGGTGTCGCCGCCGTCGATGCCGAGCATCGAGCGCAGGTAGCGGGTCCACTCGATCGCGCGGCGGCCCTTGGTCGCGCGCTCGTACTCGTGCCACTTCGCCAGGTTCCACTCCAGCGAGCCCTGTCCCTGGGCGTCGTCCTCGGGAACGCCTCCGGTCAGGTCTCCGATCCGGCCGAGGAGTTCGAACGGCGTGACGTTCTCGCCGCCCGCGGTTTTCAGGTCGGCGCGGGCGAGTTCGAGCGCCGGCGCCTTGCCGTCCTGCGTCTTGGCGATGTACTCGGCGAGGTCGTTCGCGTCGCGCTCGGTGTGCAGCCGCTTGAAGTCGACGCCGTGGCCCTTGCCCTCGCACGGGCAGTCGGCCCGTTCGCAGTCGTCCGTCGGCCGGAACTTCGGATTGATGCCCTGGAGGGTGCGGGTCCAGGTCGCGCGCCAGTGGTCTTCCCACTCGGTGAGCCGGTCCTCGGCAGGCGTGAAGGCGCCCGTGATCCTCTTGGCCGCCTTCTCTCCGGTGGTCCGGCCGCCGACGAGGACGATCGCGTGGATGTGCGGGTGCCAGCCGTGGGCCTGACCCACGGTCACCTCCGTCGCGCGGATCATCCCGAGGTAGCCGATCCGGTCGCGGATGCCCTCCTGGTCCTTCGCCCGGCAGCCGTCGCTGACCTTCCGTCCGGCCCACGTGCCGCCCGTGATGAGCCGCTGGTAGGCGCCGGGGCGCCGGGGGGTGTCCTCGGTTTTGCGGGTGCCCTGGAGAGCGTCCATGAGGTCGGCGAGCGCGTCCTTGTACGCGTGGCGGGCGGTGAAGGTCACCAGGTAGGCGGTCCCGCCCTGTTGGAGCCAGGTGACCACGGCCTGGGTGATCTCCTCGGCGCGGCGGTGGCGGATCACGGCGGCGCAGACCGGGCAGAGCCAGATCCGCCCGCACCGCATGAGGCCGAGGACCACGGAGGTTCCGGCAGCGGTCTGGGCGACGATCACGCCGGACGCGGGGTCCATCAGGGCCCGGCCGCAGCCCTTGCACGCGGAGTCGCCGGTGATCCGCCATAGGGTCCGGCGCCGGGTGTACCGCGCCGCTTTGCGCAAGCGGGCGGCGTCGCTTCGCGACTGCCCTTCCGAGAGGCTGTCGCCTCTCGGGCTCTCCCCATCCACCCCGTCCGGAGAAACCGCAGGTCGGCGGGGTGCGGGAAACTCTGTTGTTTCTTTCCCAAGCTGTCCGGGGTTGCTGCCGGACGTCATCCCGCGCTGAATTGCGCGCTTCGCGGCCTGCCGGCAGCGGTCCGAGCAGTAGACACGCGGCACTTTGCCCGGAATATGGGCAATCGGCGTGCCGCAGTGGCAGCGGGGGCCGCTGCTGTTCCGCGTGGCGGCACGCGGAGGTTCGGGGGTTGCAGACGCTGACGCGTCCCGTACGCTGGACACAGACGAGTCCCTTGGTTGTGGAGACCGGGTGGACGTCAGAAGCGGTCAGGGATTAGGCCCCCTGGCCGTTTCGCATTTCCTGGAGAGAATCCAAGCACCTTTCGTGCCCGGTGTTCCCCCCGGCACGCGACACGGCCCTTGGGGC
>NZ_JBHWVM010000201.1:0-2233 GCF_042736805.1 Streptomyces sp. NPDC060031 | reverse complement strand
GCTGTCCGGCGGCATGCGCCAACGCGTGGCCCTGGCCCGGGCCCTCGCCCAGGACAGCCAACTGCTGCTGATGGACGAACCGTTCGCGGCCCTCGACGCCATCACCCGCGATGTGCTGCACGGCGAACTCACCCGCATCTGGGCCGAGCGGAACCTGTCGGTCCTGTTCGTCACCCACAACGTGCGCGAGGCCGTGCGCCTCGCCCAGCGCGTGGTCCTCCTCTCCTCGCGCCCCGGCCGAATCGCGAAGGAATGGACCGTGGACATTCCGCAGCCGCGCCGCATCGAGGACGCGGACGTCGCCGAGCTGTCCCTCGAGATCACCGAACACCTGCGTGGGGAGATCCGCCGCCATGGCCAGCACTGAAACGAAGGCGAAGACGGACGACCTGGCGGGCCTGGAGGCCGGCCTCGACGCCCTCGACGCGGTCCAGACCCATCGCACCCCCATCCGCGAGGTCCTCACCAACAAGATCCTGCCCCCGGTCCTCGCCGTCAGCCTCGTGCTGCTGGTGTGGCAGATCCTCGTTTCGGCGAAGGTCACCGAGGAGACCAAACTGCCGGCGCTGTCCGCGGTGTGGGACAGCCTGGCCGACATGTGGCTCAAGGGCACCCTGCTGGAAGTCATCTGGACCAGCGTGTCGCGCGGTCTGCTCGGCTTCCTGCTGGCCCTGGCCATCGGCACCCCCCTCGGCCTCGTCGTCGCGCGGGTGAAGTTCGTCCGGGCCGCGATCGGCCCGATCCTCCAGGGCCTGCAGTCCCTGCCCTCGGTCGCCTGGGTGCCCCCGGCGGTGCTCTGGTTCGGCCTCAACGACACCATGATGTTCACGGTGATCCTGCTGGGCGCGGTCCCGTCCATCGCCAACGGCCTCGTCTCCGGCATCGACCAGATCCCGCCGCTGTTCCTGCGGGCCGGCCGCACGCTCGGCGCGAGCGGCCTGCGCGGCGCCCGGCACGTGGTCATGCCGGCCGCGCTGCCGGGGTACCTCGCCGGTCTCAAGCAGGGCTGGGCCTTCTCCTGGCGCTCCCTGATGGCCGCCGAGATCATCGCCTCCTCCCCCGACCTGGGCCTGGGCCTGGGCCAGTTGCTGGAGAACGGCCGCAACAACATCGACCTGCCGGGCGTGTTCCTCGCGATCATCCTGATCCTGGTCGTCGGCATCGCGATCGACCTGCTGATCTTCAGCCCCGTCGAGCGGTGGGTGCTGCGCAGCCGCGGCCTGCTGGTCAAGAGCTGAGTCCCGTGTCCCGCGCACTCGTCGTCATAGCCCACGGCAGCCGCGATCCGCGGCACGCGGCGACCGTGCACGCCCTCGTCGGGCGGGCGCGGGCGCTGCGGCCCGGGCTGCGGGTGGAGACGGCCTTCCTCGACTTCGACACCCCGACGGTGGGGCAGGTCCTGTCCTGGCTCCACCGGTCGGGCGTACGGGAGGTCGTGGCCCTCCCGCTCCTCCTGACGCGGGCGTTCCACGCGAAGTCCGACATCCCGGCGGTGCTGGCCGAGTCGGCCGCCCGCCTGCCCGGCCTGTCCGTCACGGTGGCGGACGTGCTCGGGCCCTCCCCGCTCCTGGTCTCGGCCCTGGAGCGGCGCCTCGCCGAGGCGGGCATCACAGCGGCGGACCGCGCCACCACCGCAGTGGTGCTCGCGTCCGCCGGATCCACAGACCCGGAGGCGATCGCAGTGATCGCTGAAATCGCGCGGGAGTGGCGGCACACCGGTTGGTGCGCCGTGCGGCCTGCGTTCGCCTCCGCGGCCCTTCCCCGTACGGAGGACGTCGTACGGGCCCTGCGCGCCGAGGGCGTGCGTCGGGTGGCGGTGGCGCCGTACGTCATCGCCCCCGGGCGGTTGCCGGACCGCATCGCGGCCGGCGCCGAAGCCGCGGGGGCGGACGTCCTGTCCGCCGTCCTGGGCCCCTCCCCGGAACTGGCCCGCCTGCTGCTGCGCCGCTTCGACGCGGCGTCGTCCTCGCCGGCCCGCCTGCCCGCGCTGGCGGCGTAGAACCTGGGGCTCCGCCCCGGACCCCCCGGCAGCGGCGCCGCGCCGGTCCAGCCCCGCTAGAGCCTGTCTGACAAATGCTCATCTGGCTGGTTCGCGGAGCCAGAGGATCAGCGAGGCCAGGACGACTCCGGCGCGGTAGCGGTCGGCGAGCTTGATGCCCCTATGGATGTCAACCAACGTTCTCGGGGCGTCCGGGCTGGTCGGTCGGAATGTTCGCTGGGACGAGATGTCGGT
>NZ_JBHWVM010000200.1:0-2258 GCF_042736805.1 Streptomyces sp. NPDC060031 | reverse complement strand
ACGCAGCAGCATGGAACAAGATCGGTACTGGTACCAAAACGGCCCGCGTGATCACGGCGGACCGGATCAACAAGACGACAGCGGCGGCGAGCCAGGCACTCGACGGCGCCGCCCCGATGTGTGCCCCGCTCGCGCACCGCTGGGACACGGAGGCCGAGCGCAGGGCGAAGCTCCGGACCCCGGAGAACCTGAAGGCGTTGATCGCTGCTCAGCGGGCCAACACGTCGGCGCGGTCGACGGCTGCGACCGCCGCGAGCCAGCGGAAGGCCGCACGGGCGGCGAGCAGCAACCCGTTCAACGGCGGCCGCCGCGCGGCCCGGACGGCGGACAAGGCAGGTCGCGCTCACGCCAAGGTCGCGCGCCGCGACCTGAAGTCGGCTCGCCGGAACTACCCGCTGACGCTCAACCAGCTCGCGGTCCGCGCCCACGCCGCGCACCTGATCCCGGCTGGGATCACCTCGTACGCGATGTCGTCGGCGGAGCACTGGGCGATGTGGCCGGCGGGAAGCTCGCTGAGCCTGATCGCCCTCAACGCTGCACTGCTCGCCGTCGGCCGCCGCCAGGTGCGGGTGCCGCTCGACGACGACGCCACGGCGGAGGAGCGCCGCCTCCTGGAGCGCCTCGACCCGTCGTACTGGGTCCAGCACGCCGACGAACGAGGCCTGTCGGGCACCGTGCCCGCACCGACCGAGCTGACCCCGGCCGGTCTGGTCACCACGGTGCGCCTTGATGGCCGGTGGAAGCCGTCGGCGTTCAAGGCCAAGCACGAGGAGATCCGGGCGATGCTCGGGGCCCGCACCGCCCTGCGTATGGAGATCAGTTCGGGATCGCATGGCGACCGCGCCACGATCACGCTGCGGACCCGCAGCGCTGCCGACGGCATCGACCTGACCGGCTGGAAGCCGGGCGACCCGTGGGGCGTCGACACGGTGACCGGCGAGCCGGTCATGGTCCCGCTCGGTCGCCGGATGCTGATCGCGGGGACCTCCGGGTCGGGCAAGAGCTGGAGCACCCGGGCCCTGCTCGCGGAGGCGTCCGAGGAGCCCAACCACCGCCTGGTCGTCATCGACCCCAAGCGAGTGGAAGGCATCAACTGGGAGCACCGCGCCCGCGTCGCCATCTACGCCGAAGACGTCCTCGGCGTGACGGACGAACTGGTCGCTGAGATGTACGAGCGGCTGGAGGAGATCCCGCGCGGCCGGGACACCATCGAGATCAGCACCCGCCGCCCCCGGATCACGGTCTTCGTGGACGAAGGAGCCGAGGTCATCTCCATGGCGCGCAAGAAGCGCGCCAAGGGCGGCGACGGCGACCCGGGCGACCCGGACTGGTCCCGGATCATGGAGAACCTGTCGACACTCGCCCGCATGGCGCGCGCCGCCGAGATCATCCTGATCTGGGCCACGCAGAAGCCGACCATGGACGCCAAGGGCGGCATCGACCCGCAGATCAGCGCCCAGATCACTTACCGCGCCGCCCTCGCCCTGAGCACGTCCGGCGAGAGCCGCGTCGTGTTCGGCGAGGACGCCACCGAGCGCGGCTGGCACGCCCACGACCTGCCGATGCCCGGCGTGGCCATGCTCCGCTCCGGACCCAAGGCGGCACCGCACCCGATCAGCACCCGGGCGTTCTCCCCGGCCGACGTCATCGCCCTCCCTGACCGCCCGGTCTGGCAGCGGTCGGCCAAGGCGCCGGCGCCTGTCCCGGCCCCGGCGTCCGAGCCGCTGCGTCTGGTGAAGGACGCCGCCCCCGCGGCTGCCGTCCCGCAGGACCTGACCGACAACCAGAAGGCCGTGCTTCAGGCCGCGATCGACGGCACGTCGACCAACGCCGCCATCGCCAAGGCGACCGGCATCAACCCCGGCTCGGTCACCCGCGCGGTCGACGCGCTGGTCAAGCGCGGGCTCCTCGCCAAGGACGGCACGACGATCCGTACGGAGGTCGCCGCATGAGCGCCAACCTCGCCCAGGCCGTGGCCGACGCCCGCGCGGCGGAGACCAACACCGAGCAGATCGCGCAGATCCTCGCCGTGGTCCAGGCCGTACAGGCGGCCACCCCCGCCCCGGCCGCGCACGCCGCCTGCAGCTGCTCGACGCAGAAGGCCAGCGGATCGTCCGCCGGGAAGGTCGCCGCGTGGATCGCGGGCGGTGCCGCCTGCGCCTGCGTCCTGGTCGGCCTGTTCCTCGCGGTCGCCCTGGTCGCCGTCGCCGTGACGGTCGGCGGCTGCGTGTCGTACCTGCTCATCCGCGAGATCCGGA
>NZ_JBHWVM010000199.1:0-2315 GCF_042736805.1 Streptomyces sp. NPDC060031 | reverse complement strand
AGCTCCAGCCCCGAAATGTCGAAGGACACCGACGTGGAGGCCAGCCAGGACTCGTCGGCCCGGGCCTCGCCCAGCACCCGGCGGATGCCGACGAGCAGGTTCCCGAGTGCCCCGTGCGTGACCTGCACGCCCTTCGGCTTGCCCGTCGAACCCGAGGTGTACAGGACGTACGCCACCGAAGCCGGGTCGACCGGGATCTCCAGCGGGTCCGCGTCCAGTTCGGCGGTGACGGTCGCGTCCGTGCCGTCGACCAGCAGCCACTCCCCGGAGTGGATCCCGTCGGCCAGCGACCCGAGCGCGTCCTGGGTGACCAGGACGGAGGGGCGGGCGTCGGCGACGATCCCGGCGAGCCGGGAAGCCGGGTGCGAGGCGTCGAGCGGCAGGTACGCCGCCCCCGCCTTCTGCACGGCGAGCAGCGCGACCAGCAGTTCCACACCGCGCTCCAGCAGCACACCCACCACGTCACCCGGGCGGACGCCCATGGCGAGCAGGTGGCGGGCGAACCGGTTGGAGCGGGCGTCCAGTTCCCCGTACGAGAGGGACCGGCCGGCGGAGGTGACGGCCTGCGCCTCCGGGGTGTCGAGGACCCGCGCCGCGAAGAGTTCCGGCACGGTCCCGGCCGCGGCGGCGGTGGCGGTGTCGTTGCCCTCCGCCAGCACCCGGGCGCGCTCGCCCTCGGGCAGCAGCGGCGCCTGGGCGTCGCCCTCGGGGTCGGCCGCCATCGCCTCCAGGGCCAGGCGGTACATGGCTCCGATGCGATCGGTGCTCTCCTGCGAGAGCACCGCTCCGTGCGCGGTGAGCACCAGGTGCCCCTTGCGGGTGGCGACGGTCAGCGGGAACTCCGTCGGACCTTCCTGCGGGTCCGCGAGCTGGGCGGAGGCGCCCGCGTGCTCCAGGCTGCCGTCGGTGACCCGCCCGTAGTCCTGGTAGTTGAAGTACACGTTCAGCAGCTGGCGGCCGCCCGCGAGCCGCTGGATGGCCGGCAGCGGGTGGCGCCGGTGGGACCACACCGCGATCTCGGCGGCGAAGACCTGCGCGACGAGCTCGCTCCAGGTCGCGGCGCTGCGGTCGTGGGCGAACGGCAGGGTGTTGAGGTGCATGCCCAGCACCCGCTCGGAGCCCGGGAGTTCGGGACGGGCGTCGGCCACCAGGCCGCTGTGGAAGGACTGCTCGGGGGTGAGCCGGCTCATCACCGCCAGGTGTGCGGCGAGCAGCACGCTCTTGAACGAGGTGCCCGTCGCGGCGGCGAGCTCGCGCAGCCGCGGCTCCAGGTCGCCGAAGGCGACCGGGGAGCGGCGCACACCCGGCTCCCCGCCCCAGCCGGCGGGCAGCTCCAGGGCCGCGTTGCCGTCGACGACGGACTGCCAGTAGACGCGGTCGGCCGCGTCGGCGAGGGAGTCGAGCTCGCCCGCGATGAAGTCGGCGTACCGGGCGGGGGTCACCCCGGGGGCCTGGACGGCTCCCGTGTCACGGATCTCCCGGTAGACGGTGAGCAGTTCACCGAGGAGGGCGTGGTAGCTCCAGCCCTCCAGCACGGGGTGCGCGTAGGTGAGGGTGAGGTGCCAGGTGTCGGCGGTCAGGACGTGCGCGGAGAAGCGGACGAGCGGGGGCTCGGCGACGGCGAACACCGCCTGCCGTTCGGCCTGTTCGTGCGCGATGACGGCCCGCTCGCGGGCCCGCGGGTCCAGCAGCGACAGATCGGCGACCGCCACCGTGGTGGGCGCGCTCGCGTGGACCAGCTGGAGGGGGGCGCCGTACGAGGTCAGGTCGAAGCCGGTGCGCAGCACCTCGTGGCGGGCGACGAGCTCCTCGGCGGCCCGCCTGAGGGCGGCGGCGTCGAAGGGCCGGTCGTCCTGGACCTCGAAGCCGTCGACGTTGTGGTACGCCGCCTGCTCCTCGTCCAGGTCCATCTCCACGAGCATGCCGAGCTGCACCTGGGAGACCGGGTAGGCGTCGGCGACGCCCGCGGGCAGCGCGGCCCGGTCGGCGGCGGAGAGGAGGGCGTACGGCCGCACGTACTCCACGGCCGTGGCGACCGGGGCCTCGCGACCGTCCAGGTGGCGGGCGAGGGCGGCCACGCTGTTGTGGGTGAAGATGTCGGGCACCGAGACCTGGAAGCCCGCGGCGCGGACCTCGGAGGCCAGCCCGATGGCGCGGATGGAGTCGCCGCCGAGGTCGAAGAAGCTGTCCTCGACGCTGACCCGCTCGTGGCCGAGCGCGGTGGCCCAGGCCTCGGCGAGCCGCGCCTCGGTCCCGGTGCGCGGAGCCACGTACTCGGCGGCCACCACGAACTCCGTCGGCGCCGGGAGCGCCTT
>NZ_JBHWVM010000198.1:0-2360 GCF_042736805.1 Streptomyces sp. NPDC060031 | reverse complement strand
CGAGTTCGGCCCCTTGGGAATCCGCCCCACCGCCGGCTCCTGCTGGGCCGAGAAGACAAGGCCGAACCGTCTGCCGGCCACCTACCGGCGCACCCACGGCATCACCTACTTCCACGGCTGCTACTCCATCGGCGACGATCAGATGTGGGGGATCAACCGGCGCCGCAAGGGCATCGACCACACCTGGGCCGCCTTGAGGACGATCCGGGCGGCCCGCCCGGACGGCGCCCCGATCTACGTGATCCTCGACAACCTCTCCGCCCACCTGAACTGGAGAATCCGCAGGTGGGCGGCCCGAAACAAGGTCGAGCTGTGCTTCACCCCGACCTACGCGTCCTGGGCCAACCCGATCGAGGCCCACTTCGGACCGCTACGGCAGTTCACCCTGGCCAACTCGAACCATCCCAACCACACCGTCCAGACCCGAGCCCTGCACGCATACCTGCGCTGGCGCAACAAGAACGCCCGCCACCCCGACGTCCTCGCAGCACAACGACGCGAACGCGCCCGTATCCGCAGCGAGAAAGGCATCCGCTGGGGCGGACGACCACTACCCATCGCTGCCTGACCGCTCAACCCGGTGAACCTTCCCGGTCACAGCACTAGACAGTCGGTACGACTTTCCGACGGTGGGCGGTGCCTCCCAAAGTCATGAACAACGGCTTGGCGCCGATGGCCAAGGTGACTCCCGAACGGCTGTCGAAACGCTGCTCTTCGACGTGTGCAGAGCCACCACTGCGCGCCGGCCATGGCAAAACACATGTCGTCGGGCACTGACAATCTCGCGTCGCCCGACACACGCACCGGAAGGGCCCGCAGCGCCCCGTACAGCGCCGCTGACACGTATCCCGGTGACGCTGGGGGGCGGGGGACACGCCCGTGCTGCGCCCTGCGCCCCTTCAGGGCCTCTCTGACCGTCGGTTCCCGCCCGCCGGGCGCAGCGTGGGCGTCACGGCGAGACGGGCAACTCCGTACGTTGTCCGGCCAGCGCCGCACAGCGGATCCCACCTCCGGGATGCCACTCCATCACCGGGCCCACCGCGTCCCCGTGCTCCGGGCACCAGGAGACCGGGACGACTCCCCCACAGTCGTGGCGCTTGCACACACCCTTCCCCCGGCCCGGCGTACGCCACCCCGTGACGGACCACCCCGGCCGCCGACCTCTCCGCAGCAGCGCCCCGCAGGCCGGACGGCCACGCCAGCGACATCCGCAGGCCGCCCGACCCCGACCGGAACCGGTCGATCACCCGCACCTCGCCCAACACCGCCACCGGGCCCGTGCCCGGCGCGGTCAGCCGGCTCACCGATGCCCCGAACTCCCCGGCCGCCAGCTCGGCCAGCGCATCGGCGTCCGCGTCGGTGGACCAGCCGGACAACACGTCCTCGCCGACCGCGTCGTCGGCCAGGGCCAGCCACGGGTCGTCGAGACGGAACCGGTGCGTGGCGCCCCCGGCACCGGCCAGCACCAGCGAGGCGACCGTCGGCCACATAGGTACTTCGATCTTGTCGTGGGCGAGGAGCCAGGCCACCACCTGGCGGCGGTCGAACTGTGGGTGTACGTCCGTGCCCGGCCACCGGGTCGGGGAAGTCGGGGTGCCGGCGGCGCCAGTTCACTACCGCGGCCCGGCCCACCCTGGCGATCCGCGCAACCTCCGCCAGGAACGCCCGGTCGCCGCCTGGGGTGATGGGAGTGAGGGCTGCGAGTGGGGAGCGGCGGCCCGCCGTGACGGTGCGCACGGCCCGCCAGTCCACGGAGGGGCGGACCACCTCCAGGAGCGCGATGTCCTCGGCTGAGTAGAGGGGGACCGTGGTCACCCCGCCCTGCCGCTTGTAGTCGACGTCCACCGAGCCGACCGGGGACAGCCAACCCAGGCGCACCACCTGGTCGAAGTCCGTACGGCGGACATCGAGGCGTACGGCGGCCTGGTCCGGGCCGAGGGGTACGTGCCGGTCGAGGAGGGCGGGCAGGTCCCGGCGGCGGCTTCGCGGGCGGGCGGGCGGGTCGGCGTAGTGGCCCCGGTGGGCGGCGAGGGCGCGGGCGAGCCAGGCGTCGATGTCCGGCTGTACGTACGACCCGGCGCGGCGGGTGAGCTCGTTGCGGACCGCTTCGTCGCCTTCCCGGGGTTCGGTCTGCTCCAGCGTGCCCAGCTCGCGCAGCGCCTGGAGCTCGTCGGCGCGGGCCGCGATCCGGGCGGCTTCGCGCAGGTCCGCTTCCCGGGCGGCGGCCGCGGCATCGGCGGCGAGCTCGGCCTAAACGACCGTCGTGATGGTGTCCCGTGGAGTGGTGTACCGGATCTTGGCTGAGAAGTGCGCCGTCGTGGTGTGCCCGCGTGCATCGGCTGTTGGTGAACGCTCCCTGA
>NZ_JBHWVM010000197.1:0-2378 GCF_042736805.1 Streptomyces sp. NPDC060031 | reverse complement strand
CGTTGATTTTTGGCACGCTGTTGAGTTCTCAAGGAACGGACGCTTCCTTTGTACTCACCCTCTCGGGCTTTCCTCCGGGCGCTTCCTTCGTTCTTGTGTCTCCGACTCTATCAGACTCTTTCGGGCCTGACCCCCAGTCAGCGGGGTTTGCCTTCCGGGCTGTTGGGCCCTTCCGACTCCCCAAACTCTAGTGGATTTCCCCGGCGATTCATAATCGGCCTTCGGAAATGAATTCGGACATGCCGAATTCGTTCCCAGTGGGAGATCGTGCTGAGTTGGGTGCCGCAACGAGGCGGCGGGATTCGTTGTCGCCTCAACCTTCCGGCTCAGGGACAACTCGAAGAACCTTACGGATCCGCGAGAGCTGTGTCAACCCGGGCGTCAGGTCGGGGACTGGAGGTCTTCCACGCGGTCCAGGAGGCGGGTGAGCATGTCGCCCAGCACCCCGCGCTCCGCCGTGGAGAGGTCCTGGAGGAGGTCCTCCTCGAAGACCGTGGCCGCGCGCATCGCGTCGAGCCACTTGCTGCGGCCCTCGTCCGTCAGCTCCACGATCACGCGGACCCGGTTGTTCTCGTCCCGCTCGCGCGTGACCAGACCCTCCGCCGTCATCCGGTCGATCCGGTGCGTCATCGCCGCCGGCGTGAGGCCCAGCTGCTTCGCGAGCTCGCTCGGGCCCATCCGGTACGGGGCACCGGAGAGTACGAGGGCCTTGAGGACCTCCCACTCCGCGTTGCTGATGCCCAGGGCCGCGGTCTGGCGTCCGTACGCGACGTTCATCCGGCGGTTCAGGCGGCTCAGTGCCGAGACGACCTTCTCCACCTGGGGGTCGAGGTCCTGGAATTCGCGCTGGTAGACGGCGATCTGCTCGTCGAGGCTCGGCTCGTGGACGGGCGTGGTGCCGTCGGGGGTGTCACCCATGCTCCGAAGTATCGCACGAGACCGTTGGCATCTAACTCCTTCGATGTGTAGAGTTAAGGGTCGAACTTTAGGTATGAAGTCTTCAGTCTTCAGCTATCAAGGCGGTGAGAAGTGACCAAGGTGATGGGCGCTGCGATGCGGCGGATCCAGGCCGGCAACGCGTTGACCGCGTTCGGCATCGGCTTCACGGTTCCGTTCCTCTACATCTACGTGGCGCAGGTGCGAGATCTGGGCTCCATGGCCGCCACGAGCGCGTTCGTGGCCTTCGCCCTGGGCGCTCTCGTCGCGCTGCCCCTCACCGGTCGCGTCATCGACCGCCGAGGTCCGGTTCCGGTGGTCGTTGGCGCGGCCGTCGCCGCGTCGGTCGGCGCGGTCTCGCTCGGGCTCTCCACCAGCATCGTGCCGATCCTGCTGTCCGCCCTGGCGCTCGGCGCCGGGCAGGCCGTCATGCAGCCGGCCCTGGCCACGATGATCGTGTGGTGCTCGACTCCGTCGACCCGGACCCGTGCCTTCGCCCTCCAGTTCTTCATGCAGAACCTGGGCCTGGGCATCGGCGGCCTCATCGGCGGCCAGATCGTCGACGAGAACAGTCCCGGCAGCTTCACCCTGCTGTTCAGCATCGAGGCCGTGATGTTCCTGGTGCTGGCGGGCGTCATCCTCACCGTGAAGATGCCGCACGCGCCGGTCATCAAGGACGCCACGCCGACGGACCCCGCGCAGGCGGGCGGCAGCGCCTGGAAGCGGCTGCTGCGCCACCAGGCCATGGTCAAGCTGCTGCTCCTGGGCTTCGTGATCTTCTTCGCCTGCTACGGGCAGTTCGAGTCGGGTCTCGCCGCCTTCGGTACCGAGGCCGCCGGGATCACCCCCTCGACCCTGGGCTTCGCGCTCGCCGCCAACACCGGGGCGATCGTGCTCGCGCAGTTCGTCGTGCTGCGGCTCGTCGAGAAGCGCCGCCGGTCCCGTGTGATCGCGCTGGTCGGCGTGATCTGGACCGTGGCGTGGGTCATCGCCGGGTTCTCGGGGCTCGGGCACGGCAGCGCGATGATGGCCGCCGCCGCGTTCGTCACCACGTACGGGCTCTTCGGCATCGGCGAGGCCATGCTGTCGCCGACGCTGGCGCCGCTGGTGGCCGACCTGGCGCCGGAGGGTTCCGTGGGCCAGTACAACTCGGCCTTCGCGCTCGTCAAGCAGATGGCGCTGGCGCTCGGACCGCTCGGTGTGCCGCTGGGCGCTGGGGTGCCGATGCTCTACATCGGGACCTTCGTCGTGGTCTCGCTCGGGATCGCCTGGCTGGCGCTGCGGCTCGGCAAGCAGCTGACGCCGGAGCAGGACAACCCGTCGCTGAGCAGGGTCGTGGCCCAGGGTGGTCCGGCCGAGGCGGCGAAGGCCGCTGAGCCCGTGGCCGCGTAGGAACCCGCGGAAGCAAGTATGGGGAAGGCCCCGATCCGGTGGATCGGGGC
>NZ_JBHWVM010000196.1:0-2719 GCF_042736805.1 Streptomyces sp. NPDC060031 | reverse complement strand
TCCGCCGCTACATCATCTGGCGAAACCGCCACGCCGATGACCGGCGCCTACGCGCCGTCGTCGACAGGGCAAACGTTGCCTGATCCGGCACTAGCCCACGCAGGCACTCCCCGCGACCGGTCTCTGTGGGTCCAAGGGCCAGAAGGCGCCGTAGAGGGGGACGGAGTTGGAGCTACACGAGGTCCCGGATCCATCCGGCTCGGCGAACTCTTCTGAGCCCCGTCGGCCGCCTCGTCCGCAGATGCGACACCAGGCACGCGGGTTCGATTCCCGTCACCCGCTCCAGACGGCTCAGGGCCAGGTCAGAGGATGTTTCCTCGACCTGGCCCTGATGCGTTTCTAGAGCTTGATGCCCGCGATGGTGTCCGCGAGGGAGTTCAGGAAGCGGTTGACGTCCGGGGCGATCGAGCTGGACGCGAGGAAGAAGCCGAAGAGGACCGCGACGATCGCGGGGCCGGCCTTGATGTGGTTGCCGCGGACGAGCACCACGAGGATGACCGCCAACAGAACCACGACTGACAGCGAAATGGCCACTACTGATCACACCTTCGGTCGTCCCCTGGTCGGCCTGGGGCGCACGGCCGCGCACACCCCCACATGGACCATCCTCCCACCAACAGGCCCCGGCTATCCGCCCCGTGGCGAATCGTCGCCGATACATTTCCGCCAACAACACGTGCACCGGGCATAGTCAGGGCGCGGCGAGGCCGAGCAGCGAGCGGACATAGGCGTACTTCGCGGACAGGCGCTCGCGCGTGGGGGCGTCCAGTACGGACAGGCGCGCCGGGTTCGCGTTGTGCGCGAGGTCGGCCTCTTTGACGAGGAGGGCGCCCGGGGCGGCGAGGATGCGGGCCGCGTACTGCTCGAGCGGTTCGCCCGGGTGCTTGGTGAGGGCCAGGACCATGTCCTTGACCCCTTGCGGGACGTTCATCCCGGCGAGTTCTTCCGCGCTCAGGGCGTCGTCCTCGACGGAGTCGTGGAGCCAGGCCGCCGCCTGCTGTTCGGCGCTGCCGCCGCGGGCGCGGACGCCTTCGGCCACGGCCGCGAGGTGCTCGGCGTAGGGGCGGCCGGCCTTGTCCGTCTGGCCTTCGTGCGCGGCGCGGGCCAGGCTTTCCACCTCGGCGAGGGTCAGGGGCAGGGCCGTCACGTGAGCTCCCTTGCTGCTGTACGGAGGGCCTGTGCGGCCCGGCGTACATCCGCTTGCGTGGTACGCCAGTTGGAGAACGCGGCGCGCAGGGCGGGGGTTCCCGCGTGCACGGTGGGGGTGACGAAGACCTCCCCGGCGGCGGCTTCCCGCAGGGCCGTGAGACGGGCCGGGGTGGGGTCCTGGGCCAGGGTGAAGCAGACGACGTTGAGGCGGACCGGGGCCAGGAGGGTGAACTCGGGGTCGCCCGCGAGCTCTTCGCCGAGTGCGCGGGCGCAGGCGATGTCGCGCTCGACGATCTCGCGGTGGCCCGCGCGGCCGTACGCGCGGAGCGTGAACCAGGCGGCGAGGGCGCGCAGCCGGTGGGAGTTCTCCGGGGTGAGGTGGACCAGGTCGGGGTGGTCGCCGAGGGGGCCGAGGTAGGCGGCGGAGTTCTGGAAGACGCGGGCCTGGAGGTCTTGGCGGCGGGTGAACTGGACGGCGCTGTCGTAGGGGACGTTGAGCCACTTGTGCAGGTCGATGCAGAGGGAATCGGAGGCATCGAGTCCGGCGGTGAGGTGGGCGTGTTCCGGGGAGAGCGCGGCGAAGGCGCCGAAGGCGGCGTCCGTGTGCAGCCAGAAGTCGCGGCGGTCCTTGAGGGCGGCGACGGCGCGCAGGTCGTCGAAGTCGACGGTGTTGACGGTGCCGGCGTTGGCGACGACCACGGCCGGGCCTCGGGTGTCGGCGAGGGCCCGGTCCAGGGCGGCGGGGTCGACCGCCTCGCGGCCGGGCAGGGTCGGGACGGGGACCAGCGACTTTCGGCCGAGGCCGAGGACGGACAGGGCCTTGGCGATGGAGGAGTGGGGGGCGCCCGACAGGACGCGGACCGGGCCGAGCGCGGCCGCGCCGTCCTCGGCGGGCGAGACGCCGGCGCGTTCGCCGAGCCATTCCCGGGCGATGGCCAGGCCGGCGGTGTTGGACATGGTCGCGCCGCTGACGAAGGTGCCGGTGTGGGCGGCGGAGAGGCCGAAGAGCTGGCGGAGCCAGCCCACCGTCTCGCGTTCGAGGTCCTGGCCGGCGCCGTCGAAGGCGGAGTTGGAGTTCTGGTCGTGGGCGGCGGTCAGCCAGTCCCCGGCGAGGGCGGCGGGGGTGGCGCCGCCGGTGACGAAGCCAAGGTAGCGGGGCCCGGCGGAGGCCGACAAGCGGGGCGCCCAGCGCCGCTGGAAGGCGGCCAGGGCCGCGTCCGTGCCGGCGCCGTGCTCCGGGAGGGGCTCGGGGGCCGGTGTGTGCGTGTGCGTGTGCGCCGGGGGCGGCGGTACGACGGGACGCGCGTCCAGCGTCGCGAGGGCGTCGGCGGCGGCGCGGCGGGTGGCGTCGAGGAGTTCGGGGAGACGGGCGAGGTCGGCGGCGAGCGTGCGGTCCATGGGGGCACGGTAGATCGCCCCCCGGTGGGGCGGGCGGGCCAATCACGGCAGCGTGGCCTGCGTGGGGCCCGCGGCGCGGCGGGCAGTGGCCCCCGGGGCGGAGCCGTGGCCGGCGACGCGGCAGGCGGTGGCCCCCGGGGCGGAGCCGCCCCGCAGCGGGCCGGGGCCGGGC
>NZ_JBHWVM010000195.1:0-2816 GCF_042736805.1 Streptomyces sp. NPDC060031 | reverse complement strand
CAACCTCACCAAGCGCATAACGGACGAGACCACACCAACCTGGCGAGGAGCTTACTAGGGCATAAGCGGCAATACGCCTACTTCAAACGCCCTCTGAGATCTCGCTAGAGGTCAGGCGTTCCACCACCGGTCGTTGCCGCAGCCGACTTCGTAGTGCCACCAGCCTTCCTCTTCCCCTTGAACCAGGAGCGCCTTGATCCCGGCGAAGTCCGCGTCGGCCGGTGCGGTGAGGGCCACCATGGGGAACTCATCGCTGAAGACCTCACCTCCGAGCCCGAACACGGAAAGACGCTGATGCACTGCCTGAGGGCTGCGTCCCAGGGGGCCGGCAGGGACGGGCACTACGCGAATCGTGCAGTTGCCGGATGCACTGACACGGCCGACAGCCCAGTGGATCCCGTCGGAGTCGGTCTGGAACCGCACAACGTCGCCCTCGGCCACCCCGTCCTGGAGGAAGGGGACGTTCTGCACACTGGCCGTATCGACACCGATCTTCCGCGCCCACAGGCCCTCGGTGTCCTGCGGGAACCAGCCCTCGCGAGGGACGAACCGGAACCAGACCTTGATTTTCTCGACTGCGTTCTCCATGACGGCCATCATGCGCCGACCGTCGACAGTGCCTGGCACCGGGTCTGAGCTGAGCGATCGACTCAGGACCCCAGTCTCACCCAATCCAGTCCGCGCAGGTCAGCATGACTCGGTCGACTAA
Source organism: Streptomyces sp. NPDC060031 (assembly GCF_042736805.1). NCBI lineage: Bacteria > Bacillati > Actinomycetota > Actinomycetes > Kitasatosporales > Streptomycetaceae > Streptomyces > Streptomyces sp. NPDC060031. The sequence continues at coordinate 2,107 of NZ_JBHWVM010000195.1, read as the reverse complement.
CTTCGCTGAGACAGGTCACTCCATTCCGCGCGGCTTTCTGCCGCGTGTCAGAGAACCTGCGCCGCCGAGCAGCTCTCCTTCGACCAGGCCGCGAGCGGCGGCTGCGGGCGGAGAAGGCCATCGACCTGCTCAACGCCCGGTTCGGTTCCGGCACGGCGGGGCCTGCGGCCAGCTACCGGCAGGCTGACTGACGTCCTCGGAGCGGGTACCAGGAGGTCCGAGCTGTAGGGGTCGATTTAGTTCAGCAATCGGGCCTGTATCTCAGCAGTACATCAGCAATGTCGGGTAGTTCAGCACTCCGACACCTCGGCGGTGCGCCACTGCCCAGACTGCGGCACCCGGGCCCGGCGGTCGAAGGGCCGGCGGGTGACCCGGCCGCGTCGAAGGCCGCACCGCCCAGTCGGTCATCGACTGGCTGGCCGACCGCGACCAAGCCTGGGGCGACGCGGTCCAGTACGTCGCGATCGACATGTGCACGATCTTCAAGTCGGCGATCCGCCGGGTCCTGCCGCAGGCCACCCTGGTCGTGGAACACTTCCACCTGGTGCAGCTGGCGAACCAGACCCTCACCGAGGTCCGCCGCCGGGTCACCGTGACCCACCGCGGCCGGCGCGGCCGCAAGGGCAACCGCGAGTGGGAACTACGCTACCGGGTCACCCGCTCCGCCGCCCGGATGCGCGGCGAGCACGTCGACGCTCTCCTCGACGCGCTGTCCACCTGCCCAGGGTGATCGGCGCGCCGATCACCGTTGCGTGCAACGCCAAGGAAGACCTCCTGGACCTGCTTGCCACGGCCCGGACCCGCCCAGACCGGGAACAGGTCCACGATCTGCTGTACCGGTTCTACCGCCGATGCGCCGACGCCGACCTTCCCGAACTGCAGCGCCTAGCCACAACCGTCGAGACATGGTGGCCAGAGATCCTTGCGTTCCTGCACACTGGGATCACCAACGCTGGCTCCGAAGGCACCAACCGGGTCATCAAGACCATCGCCCGCGACGCCTACGGCTTCCGCAACCCCGGCAAGCAGCGCTTACGCACCCGCTGCGCGACCACCCGTCGAGCCCGTGGACACCTCGATGCCCGCTAATTTCGTTGAGCCCGCACCCTGCAATCGTGTTGGCTAGCGGCACCGAACTGTCAGTACCGCAGGTGTCCGCTTGGCTGTAGCAGGGGAGTTAAACGTGCAGGACATTATTGTCGACCCCGTTGCCCACAATCGGGCGGCCTGGGACAAGTATGTCCAAGCGGGCAACGAGTGGTCGAGGCCGGTGAGCGCTGAGGATGTCGAGCGCGCCCGCATGGGCGACTGGTCGATTGTTCTCATCGGGCGTGAGCCAGTCAACCGCTCCTGGCTGCCGACGGACCTGCCCGGCAAGGACGTGTTGTGCCTGGCCTCCGGCGGTGGCCAGCAGGGTCCGATCCTCGCCGCCGCAGGGGCGCGGGTCACCGTATTCGACAACTCACCCCGCCAACTCGGCCAGGACCAGATGGTGGCGGCGCGCGACGGACTCGAGCTGCGCACCGTCCTAGGCGACATGCGCGACCTCAGCGCCTTCGGCGACGCAACATTCGACGTCGTATTCCATCCGGTCTCTAACCTGTTCGTACCCGACTTGGCACCGGTGTGGCGTGAGTGTTTCCGCGTCCTGCGACCGGGCGGAACTCTGCTCGTGGGCTTCCTCAACCCTGATGCGTACTTGTTCGACCACGAGGCGCTCGACGAGCGCGGCGAGCTGATCGTCGTGCACAAGCTGCCCTACAGCGATGTCACGCAGTACTCCGCCGAGGAACGCGCCACGAAGTTCGGCGCGGATGCCCCTCTCGAATACAGCCACACCCTCACCGACCAGATCGGCCGGCAACTCGCCGCGGGGTTCGTCCTCACCGGCTTCGCGGAAGCGCCGCACCAATCCAACGCATCCGCTCAATACATGTCGAACTATTTTGCGACGCTGGCGGTCAAGCCGGGCTGACCGGGCGTGTCAGCGATCTTGTGTAAGTCGGTTGGTTTCATTGGATGCTGAGCCGGTCCTCGAAGAAGAGTGAGAACTGGTTCAGTGCCTCTTTCCAGTGTGCGGCGACGTGGTTCGCGTCGCGCGCTTTCG
>NZ_JBHWVM010000194.1:0-2934 GCF_042736805.1 Streptomyces sp. NPDC060031 | reverse complement strand
CCCCGCAGCCGGCCGGCCGTCGCCGCCGCCGTGGCCGCGGCGCCGCCGAGCCCGCGCCGGTCGCCGAGTCCGCGCCGGTCTCCCTCCCCGAGGTGCTCGCCGAGGAGGAGCCGGAGGCCGAGATCGACGACGAGGCCGCCGACTTCGACGAGGCCGACGAGTCGGGCGAGCGCCCGTCCCGCCGCCGCCGTCGCGGTGGCCGTCGCCGCCGCCGTGGCGAGTCCGCCGAGCTCGACGAGTCCGCCGACGAAGAGGCCGAGGCCGAAGCCGCCGAGCAGGACGAGGAAGAGGACGAGGAGTCCGACGAGGCACTCGGCTCCAGCTCCAGCCGTCGCCGCCGTCGCCGTCGCCGTCGCAGCGGTGACACCGGCGCTGAGGGTGAAGCGGGCGACGAGGACGGCGTACGCACCGTCGTCAAGGTCCGCGAGCCGCGCCCGGCGCGCGAGCGCAGCGAGTCCACCTCCTCCGACGAGGTCCAGTCCATCAAGGGCTCGACCCGTCTGGAGGCGAAGAAGCAGCGCCGCCGCGAGGGCCGCGAGCAGGGCCGCCGCCGCGTCCCGATCATCACCGAGGCCGAGTTCCTGGCCCGCCGTGAGGCCGTCGAGCGCGTGATGGTCGTCCGTCAGGCCGGCGAGCGCACCCAGATCGGCGTCCTCGAGGACAACGTGCTCGTCGAGCACTACGTCAACAAGGAAGAAGCCACCTCGTACGTCGGCAACGTCTACCTGGGCAAGGTCCAGAACGTGCTGCCGTCGATGGAGGCCGCCTTCATCGACATCGGCAAGGGCCGCAACGCGGTCCTGTACGCCGGCGAGGTCAACTTCGAGGCGCTCGGCATGGCCAACGGGCCGCGCCGCATCGAGTCCGCCCTCAAGTCCGGCCAGTCGGTCCTGGTGCAGGTCACCAAGGACCCGATCGGCCACAAGGGCGCTCGCCTGACCAGCCAGGTCTCGCTGCCCGGCCGCTACCTGGTCTACGTGCCCGAGGGCTCGATGACCGGCATCAGCCGCAAGCTGCCCGACACCGAGCGCGCGCGCCTGAAGACCATCCTCAAGAAGATCGTCCCCGAGGACGCGGGCGTCATCGTGCGCACCGCCGCCGAGGGTGCGAGCGAGGACGAGCTGCGCCGCGACGTCGAGCGTCTGCAGGCCCAGTGGGAGGACATCCAGAAGAAGTCGAAGCAGATCTCGACCTCTTCGCCGAGCCTGCTGTACGGCGAGCCGGACATGACCGTCCGCGTCGTGCGCGACATCTTCAACGAGGACTTCTCGAAGGTCATCGTCAGCGGTGACAGCGCCTGGGAGACCATCCACGGTTACGTGAACCACGTGGCCCCGGACCTGGGCGACCGGCTGTCGCGCTGGACCTCCGAGGTCGACGTCTTCGCGACGTACCGGATCGACGAGCAGCTCGCCAAGGCGCTCGACCGCAAGGTGTGGCTGCCCTCGGGCGGCTCGCTTGTGATCGACAAGACCGAGGCGATGATCGTCATCGACGTCAACACCGGCAAGTTCACCGGTCAGGGCGGCAACCTCGAAGAGACGGTCACCAGGAACAACCTGGAGGCGGCCGAGGAGATCGTGCGCCAGCTGCGGCTGCGCGACCTCGGCGGCATCGTCGTCATCGACTTCATCGACATGGTCCTGGAGTCCAACCGCGACCTGGTCCTGCGGCGCATGCTGGAGTGCCTGGGCCGCGACCGTACGAAGCACCAGGTGGCCGAGGTCACCTCGCTGGGCCTGGTCCAGATGACCCGCAAGCGGGTGGGCCAGGGCCTGCTGGAGTCCTTCTCCGAGACCTGCGTCCACTGCAACGGGCGCGGTGTCATCGTGCACATGGAGACCCCGACCGCGATCGGCGGCGGTGGCAACGGCAAGCGCTCCAAGCGCCGCGGTGGCCGCACCCACGAGCTCGAGCACGACCACGAGATCGAGGCCCTCGAGACCGAGGGCGCCGACGTCTTCGAGGTCGAGACCGAGGCCGAGGTGGCCGCCGAGGCCGCCGCTCCGGTGGCTCTGCCCGAGCCGTCCTTCGTCGCGGACGAGGAGCTGTACAGCAGCCCGGCCGAGGCGGAGTCCGCGGCCGGCCTCAGTGGCCGTCGCAACCGCCGTCGTGCCACCCGCAAGGCGACCGCCCCGGCGGGCGCCCCGCGCGGCAGCGCTGCCGTCCCGGCGCAGGCACCGGCCGAGGCCCCCGTGGCCGCGGCAGAGCCGGAGCCCGTGGCCCCGGCCGTCGTCGAGCCCGAGGTCGAGGCCGAGGCTGTCGTGGAGCCGGCCGTGGAGGAGGCCCCCAAGGGCCGCACCCGGCGCCGTGCCACCCGCAAGGCGACCGCCCCGGCGGGCGCCCCGGCCCAGGCGGCCGAGGCCGCCCCGGAGCCCGTGGTCGAGCCCGAGCCGGTCGTGGAGGCCGAGCCCGAGCCGGTCGCCGCGGTCGAGCCCGAGCCGGTCGTCGTGCAGGCCCCGGCCGAGCCCGTCGCTGACGCGGCCCCGGCCCGTCCGCGCCGCCGTGCCACCCGTAAGGCCACCGCTCCCGCCGGTTCCCCGGCAGGCGCGGCCGAGGCGGCCGTCGTGGTCGTCGAGGCGGCCCCGGCCGCGGCTGCGGAGCCCGAGGTCCCGGCCGAGCCCGAGGCCGAGGCCGAGGCGCCGGTGAAGAAGGCCCGCAAGGCTCCGGCCAAGAAGGCGACGACCACGGCGAAGAAGGCCCCGGCCAAGAAGGCGGCGGCCACCAAGACGGCCGCCACCAAGACGGCCGCTGCGAAGAAGACGGTGGCGAAGAAGGCCACCGCCAAGAAGACCGTGGCGAAGCGGGCGACGAAGAAGACCGCGGCGGCGGAGCAGCAGGCGCTCCCGTCCGTCTCGGCTCCGACCGAAGCCTGATCCGCTTCATCGGTCGTGGGCGCCCCCCCGGGGGGGGGGCCCCCCCCCCCCGGGGCCC
>NZ_JBHWVM010000193.1:0-3005 GCF_042736805.1 Streptomyces sp. NPDC060031 | reverse complement strand
GAGCTGCCCGACTACATGGTCCCGGGTGCCTTCGTGGAGCTGGAGGCGTGGCCGCTGAACACCGCCGGGAAGCTCGACCGCAAGGCGCTCCCGGCCCCCTCCCGCGGCGCCGAGAGCACATATATAGCTCCCCGCACAGACGCCGAGGCGAGCATCGCTCATGCCTGGGAATCAGCTCTCGGGCTCGAACGGGTGAGCGTCGAGGACAGCTTCTTCGATCTCGGCGGCGACTCCATCCGGGCGGTCTCCGTCGTCGGTGCGCTGAAGGCACTGGGCCACCGACTCTCCGTTCGAACGATCTTCACGTACCAGACCGTCGCCGAGCTGGCGGACCATCTCGCGGCGCAGGCACAGCAGGAGGACACCGTGTCACCGACGAACATCTCCACCCGGACGGCAGGGGCGGCCGACGCGGCAGAGGCGCTTGCCGGTGCGCTCGCGGCGGCCGGCATCGACCTCGCCGCAGGCGGCCTCTCCGACCAGACCTCGGTCGCCGACCTCCTCGCCCTGCTCCGCACCCAGGCCACCCCGGCCGCCGCCGAGCCGCAGCCCGCGCCCGGGGAAGGAGGCCTCGCCCCTTTCGCCCTGCTCACCGATGAGGACAGGGAACGGATACCCGAGGGCCTCGCCGACGCCTACCCGCTCTCCCAGGTGCAGACCGGCATGGCCGTCGAGACCCTGGTCGAGGACGGCGGCGACGACTACCACCGCGTGACCTCCTTCCGGGTCCGCGATGGGCAGGCCTTCTCCCGTACCGCGCTGGAGGCGGCGGCCCGCGCCGTCGCAGCCCGGCACGAGGTCCTGCGCACGTCCATCGACCTCACCGGCTACTCCGTGCCGATGCAGCTCGTCCACGCCTCGGTCGAGATCCCCCTCCACGTGGAGGACCTGACGGGCATCCGGGACGAGGAGTCGCTCACGCGGGCCGTCCAGGCCCACGTGGCGGTCGAGGAGTCCCGCCCCTTCGACCTCGCCGACCACTCCCTGCTGCGCATCGCCGCGCTGGTCGAGAGCGACAAGGCCTGGTGGCTCTCCCTGACCCACAGTCACATCGTCCTGGAGGGCTGGAGCCACCACTCCCTCCTGATGGAGATCCTCGACGTCTACCGCACGGTCCGCGACGGCGGTGACCCGGACGCCGGCCGCGAGCCGGTGCCCGCCCGCTACGCCGACTTCATCGCCGGGGAGCTGGAGTCCCTCGCGGACGAAGGCGACCGCGCGTACTGGGCGCACACCGTCGACGCCTTCCCCGCCTTCGCCCTCCCGGCCGGCTGGGGCGAGCCCACCGCGCAGGACGGCCGCGGCTACCGCCTGCCGGTCGCCTACTCCGACCTGGAGCCCGGGCTCAAGAAGCTGGCCGAACGGGCCCGCGCCTCCGCCAAGAGCGTGCTGATCGCCGCCCACCTGAAGGTGATGAGCCAGCTCACCGAGGAGTCCCGCTTCTCGGCCGGCCTGGTCACCGACGCCCGCCCCGAACTGCTGGGCGCCGAGCGGGTCTGCGGCATGCACCTCAACACCGTCCCGTTCGCCCACGATGCCGGGGTCGCGGCCACCTGGACCGGGCTCGTACGCCAGGTCTTCGACCGCGAGATGGACCTCTTCGAGCACCGCCGCTACCCGCTGCCGGCGATCCAGCGGCTGGCCGAGCCCGGCCAGTCCGTCGTCGAGGTGCTGTTCACCTACCAGAACTACCACCAGGTCGACACCGAGCTGATCGACGTCGAGGCCAACCTCGGGGACGCCACCTCGCAGTTCCCCCTCGCCGTCACCACCCTCGCCGGGCACCTGGTCCTGACCGCCAACGAGCGGGACCTCGCCCGGCCCCAGGCCCAGCGGATCGCGGACATGTACCGCCTCGTCCTGGAGGCCATGGCCGCCGACCCGGAGGGCGACGCGCGGGCCGTGCTGCTGCCCGCCGACGAGGAGGCCCTCGTCGTCACCGGCTGGAACGACACCGCCACCGAGGCCCCGGCCCCGACGGTGCCCGAGCTCTTTGCGGCGCGGGTCGCGGCCGTCCCGGACGCGGTGGCCGTCACCGGTGGTGGTGTGTCGCTGTCGTACGCCGAGCTGGACGCGCGCTCCGAGGTGTTGGCTCACCGGCTGGTGGCCGGGGGTGTGCGTCCGGGTGATGTGGTGGGTGTGCTGCTGGAGCGTGGTGTGGAGCTGTTGGTCGCGTTGCTCGCCGTGCAGAGGTCCGGTGGTGCGTACCTGCCGATGGACGCCTCGCACCCCGCTGCCCGTCTGGGCGGGATCGTGGCCGACGCGGCGCCCGTCGTTCTCGTCACCCAGGATTCGCTGGCCGCGACGGCCGCCGAGATCCACTCGGGTGCGCGGATCTCGGTGTCCGAGGCGGCCGAAGTTCCCGGCCGGCTTCCGGTGATCGACCGGGATGCGGTGGCGTACGTCCTGTACACCTCGGGTTCGACGGGCAAGCCGAAGGGCGTGCAGGTCACGCACGGGGCGCTCGGGAACCTGCTCGTCGGCATCCGCCGGGTGCTGGGTGTCGCGGAGGCGGGGGAGTCCTGGCTGGCCTCCACGTCGGTGTCCTTCGACATTTCGGGGCTGGAGCTCTACCTGCCGCTGATCGGCGGCCACCGCGTGGTCGTCGCCCGGAGCGGGGAGGACCTGGCGGAGCTGGTCGCCGCCGAGCGCGTGACGCACGTGCAGGCCACCCCGTCCGGCTGGAAGCTGCTGCGGGAGGCGGGCTTCTCCGACCGCTCCGTGACCGCCCTGGTCGGCGGCGAGGCCCTGCCGGCCCCGCTGGCCCGCGAACTGCGCGCCCACGTGGCCCGGTTGGTGAACGTCTACGGTCCGACCGAGACGACCATCTGGTCCGCCACCTGGGAGGTCCCGGCCGAGGCCGCCGCCGTCTCCATCGGCTCCCCGATCGACAACACCCAGCTGTACATCGTCGATGCGTTGATGCAGCCGGTGCCGTTGGGTGTGGTGGGTGAGCTGTGCATCGCCGGTGACGGTGTCGCGCAGGGTTACCTGGGGCGTGCCGA
>NZ_JBHWVM010000192.1:0-3158 GCF_042736805.1 Streptomyces sp. NPDC060031 | reverse complement strand
CGACACGCCGCCGGCCATCCCGATCGTGTGACCCGCCGTCGTACCCATCAGATGACTCCTTCGAGGAAGGAACCCACCTAATTCATGACACTCCCAGCCGCTTCACTCGACTCGGCCCTGCGGAGCTGGTGCTCGGCGGGGCCGAGTGGAGCGCGCGCGGCAAGCAAGCGCACTGATATCCACCAGGAGTCCATGGGGAAGCGCATCGGGGCGGCGCCGGCACAGCACTGGCCGGGGTGCCACCGGTGGGGGTCCGCGCCCTCGGCTCGCGTGGGCCGGTGAATCGAGGTTTCGTGGATTCAGGGGCTCTCGCCTTACCACGGCCGCGGCTGCGCGGTCGGCAGGAGTCCGACGCAACGGAGGAGGGCCAGCCATGCCCCTGTCCGGACCGACAGGCGGCCGCCATCGCGCGGCGGCGCTCGTCGCCGCGGCGGTCTGCTCGACCGTACTCAGCTGCCCCGGACCCGCCACCGCGCTGGACACGCCGTCGCCCTCGGTAGGCATCCCCCGGCTCGACTGGCGCCCCTGCACGCCCGGCAGCCCGTACGACTGCGCCACCGCCCGCGTCCCCCTCGACCACTCCGCCCCCGCCGGCCGCACCATCGACCTGGCCGTGGTCCGCAGGAAGGCGACCGACGGCGCGCACCGCATCGGAACCCTCTTCGTGAACCCCGGCGGGCCCGGCGGCCCCGGGACGGTGCAGGTCCCGCAGAACTATGGCTCCTTCCCCAAGAAGCTGCGGGAGCGGTTCGACATCATCAGCTGGGATCCTCGCGGCGTCGGCAACAGCACGGCGGTGAACTGCTTCGACAGCACCGAAGGTGCCGAGGCGTGGGGGCGTTCCAAGCCGGCCGGCTTCCCCGTGGGGGAGAAGGAGCGCACCGCCTGGATCGACGCCTACGAGGACCTCGGCCAGCGCTGCGAGAAACGCGACGCCGATCTCCTGCGCCAGGTGTCGACAGCCGACACCGCCCGGGACCTCGACCTGCTCCGGCAGGCCGTGGGCGAGCCACAGCTCAACTACTTCGGCGTCTCCTACGGCACGATCCTCGGCGCCACCTACGCCAACCTGTTCCCCGGCAAGGTCCGCGCCATGGTCCTGGACAGCAACATCGCTCCGTCCGCGTGGACGAACGACGGCCAAGCGGACGCCCGGACCCCCACCTTCCTGCGCATGGGCTCCGACCGCAGCGCCGCGGCCACCCTGGACCGGTTCCTCGACCTGTGCGGATCCGCCACCACGGGCCGCTGCGCCTTTTCTGCCGGCAGCCCGAAGGCGACCCGCGCGAAGTTCGACCAGCTGATGCAGCGCCTCAGGGAACACCCGGTGTACACGTGGACGTACGCCAAGACGGTCGCCGACACGGTCAACGGCCTCTACATCGTCGAACCGGGCTGGGCGGACCTCGCCCGCCGCCTCCAGGACCTGTGGCAGGGCCGGGCCCCGAAGCCGGCCACGGTCCCGTCCCCACCGCCCGTCGCCAACCCCGCTCCGTACCTCGGCGAGGAACAGGCAATGGCCGTGTGGTGCGGCGACAGCCCCAACCCCCGCGATCCCGCCGCCTACCACCCTCTGGAGGAGAACAGCGCCAAACGGGCGGGCGACGCCGGCCGCTTCTGGACCTGGTCCGGAGAGCCGTGTGCCACCTGGCCGGCCCGGGCCGCCGACAGGTACACCGGACCGTGGAACAAGCCCACCGCACACCCCATCCTCGTGGTCGGCACCAGATACGACCCCTCCACCTCGTACGCGGACTCCCAGGCCATGGCGAGGGAACTGGCCAACGCCCGCCTCCTCACCCACGACGGTTACGGCCACACCGCCCTGTTCAACAACGCCAGCAACTGCGTGAAAACATACGAGAGCCACTACTTCATCAACGGCACACTGCCACCACCCGAAACCACCTGCCACCCGGACAAACAGCCCTTCTCCTGATCGTTCTGAATCCGGGCCGCTGCGCGAGCCCATCGCCCACACAAAGGGCGGCCGGAGCCGAGGAGTAGACCAACAGGAGACAACTACCCCAGGCCCGCGGTACAAGCCAGGAACCCCCTGAACCCAGCCACACCCAACCGTCACCCCGGCTTCACGGCAGGGATGCCCTCGCCGTGCGCAGCGGCCTGCGGCCAGGCGATCTCCCGCGCTGAAGCACGGGCCGAGCGCAGTCGGTCGAGCACGTTCCCGCCAACCGGCCAGCAGGCGCCCGGCCGTGGGCGTGGAGGCCACCGGGCCGAACACCTCGCCCTGGTCTCGTAGCACGGACAGGTCCGCGATCGCCTCGCCGCCGTCGGCGAGCATCACCGCAAGGTCAGTGGCGACGCGGCCCGGATCCGGCGAGGTCCGAAAGCAACCGTGCCCCAGCGTGCCCGACCACCCCCGTTCCATCGGCGGATATGAAGAGCCGGGGACGCGAACCGATAGCCTGCACGCAGAGAGTGCCTTCCTCTGACGACGACAAAACCCCTCGACAAGGTTCATCGTCCCAGTTCAAAAGGAACTTTCGCGTTCCCGCTCAGATTCCGGGCTCCACACGAAATGAAACCGCGAGGTTAGTTATGGCCTTGAACTGGTATGCGCCCTCCCTGACGCCTGAAGCTTGCATGCCCCGCATCCCGGAGTCTCCCTTGCGGACGCTGATAGCGCCCTCTTCGCTCACAGCGAGCGTCACTTGAACCGACCGAGCGATCACGGCGTGCCCTTTCCGACTCCCTGAGCCCATCACCTGCACGTGTTACAGAAGGTAGCGAGGGGGACGCATGGGGCGATATATGAATCTCGGCCAGCAGGGACACCGGTCCGGCGAGAAGTGAGACCTGTCGAAGGGCAAATGCGTCCTCACGTCGACCTCGGGGTGCTGGAGTGAGCGGGTAGGGGCAGGGTGGAGGGATGAGCCCTGCTCTGCGTGTGGTCGTCTATCGGCCGGACGCCGAGGGCGGGCGCCGGGTGCGCTGCGACGGCGAGATCCTCGGCCGCGCCCTGGGCCCCGCCGACCTTCTGGAGTTCCTGCGGCGGTCCGGCCTGGACCCGGACAACGTCCGCCTGGACGACCCGCTACTGATCGAGTGGCGCGGCGGCGGGCCGACCGTCTGGAGCCCGGACACCGGCGAGGAGTGAGCGCAGCAGTGCGGGCCGCCACCCGGTCAGGGTGGCGGCC
>NZ_JBHWVM010000191.1:0-3355 GCF_042736805.1 Streptomyces sp. NPDC060031 | reverse complement strand
CAGAATCCAGCTCCGACCCCACCTCATCGACGGCTGCCTCGCCGCCACCGGTCTGGCTATCAACCCACCGACCCCACCCTGAAATCCTGAGTAACCTCGACCGTCCAAGATCACCGACAGAGTCAAGCTAAGTTCACGCCCCCTGGTTGGCGTGTCCAGAAGCCCGTCAGGCCCCGTCGACGGTCCGCTCGACGGCCAGGAGTGCTCCGTGAAGGCCTTCGTCCTCGAGAGGTACGGCTCCCCCTTGCGGGAGGTCGAGATGCCCGTACCGGTCCCCGCCCCCCACGAGGTGCTCGTGCGCATGGTCGCGTCGGGCGTCAACCATGCCGACGAGCGGGTCCGCTCCGGCGAGTTCAAGACAATCTTCCCGTTCCGGCTACCCAAAGTCATGGGCGGCGAGCTCTCCGGCGAGGTCGTCGAGGCCGGCTCCGCGGTACGCGACGTCGCCGTGGGTGACCACGTGTACGGCTATGTCGACTTGTCGGCCACGGGCACCTTCTCCGAGTTCGTCGCGGTGGACGCCGCCACGATGGCACCTGTGCCCCGGTCGGTGAGTCTGGTCGAGACCGCGGGGCTTCCAGTCGTCGCGCTCACGGCCTGGCAGGCCCTCGTCGAGATGGGCGGGGTGACGAAGGGCCAGACCGTCCTCGTCCATGGCGGGACCGGTGGCGTGGGATCGGTCGCGATCCAGCTCGCCAAGCACCTGGGCTGCACCGTCGCCACCACCGTCTCGACGGCGAACATCGAAGCCGCCCGCGAGCTTGGTGCCGACATTGTCATCGACTACCGCCGCGACGACCTCGCGCAGAGCCTCGCCAGCACGCCCGTCGACCTCGTCCTCGACACCCAGGGCGGAGCCACCCTGCAGGCTTCTCTCGGTGTGCTGCGCCCCGGCGGCACCGTCATCGGCATCACGGGCCCGCCCGACCCTGTCTTCGCGCGGCGCGTCGGCGTCAACCCCGTCGTCCGGCTCGCCATCCGGACCCTGAGTGCCCGTACCCGCCGCCGGGCACGTGCGCTCGGGGTCAGCTACCGGTTCCTGTTCATCACACCCGATAGCGCCGCGCTGCGCCAGGTCGCCCGGCTGGTCGACGACGGGGTGCTGCGCCCGGTCATCGACCGGGTGCTCCCATTCGACCAGACCCCGCGGGCTCTCGACGAGGCGCTCGCCGGCGGCACACGCGGCAAGGTCCTGGTCACCACCGACCCGCAGGCGGTGACCAACCATGGCTGAGTCCAATGTCCGCCCCCGCCCGACCACGTGGGCCACGGCGCCCAACCGCCGCATCATCGTAGGTTCGAACACACTCGTCTACCGCGACCTCGGCCCCGAGAACGGCGTCCCGCTGGTCCTGCTCGCTCACCTGGGCGCCACGCTCGACGAGTGGGATCCCCGGTTTGTCGACGCGCTCGCCCGCGAACGCCGCATCGTCGCGCTCGACCTCCCCGGGGTCGGCGGATCCACCGGCCGCGTCCCAGGCACCGTCGCCGCGATGGCGCGCGCGGCTGAGGGGTTCGTGGCCGCCCTCGGCCTGCCCCAGATGGACCTGCTCGGATTCTCGCTCGGCGGCTTCGTCGCCCAGCAGGTGGCCCTCGATGCGCCGGGACTCGTGCGCCGCCTCGTCCTGGCCGGAACCGGCCCCGCCAGGGGAGCCGGCATCGACCGTCCGACCGGAGGAGCCTACGTCTACTGGGACATGGCTCGTGCCACGATGGCCCGCACCGATGCCAAGGAGTTCCTGTTCTTTCCCCGCCCCCCCGCGGGCAAGGCGGCAGCCAAGGCCTACCTCGCGCGCTTGCGCGAGCGCGTCACGGACCGTGACGACCCCATCACACTGTCGTCCTTTCACCACCAGATCACGGCCATCCGGGGCTGGGGCCGGGCTGAGCCGCAGGACCTCTCCCGCATCGGCGCCCCGACGCTCATCGCCAACGGCGACCACGACCGGATGGTCCCAACCGAGTTGTCCCACGACATGCACGCCCGCATCCCCGGCAGCACGCTGATCATCTACCCAGGGTCCGGGCACGGCGGGGTCTTCCAATACGGCGACGAGTTCGTCGACGCCGTGCGAGCCCACCTCGACACCGACAGCTGACATCGGCTGTCCAGCGGGCTCCTCCGCCCGCACCCTCGGCCGGGCCGACCTCGCCCTCCGCTGGGCCGGGGCGGGCCTGTACGACGACGGCACCCTCGTCTACGTGACCGCCCGCCCGGCTGGCGAGGACGCCAACGAGCTCGGTCTCATCGCGCACGGCGCTGCAGGGCGCTCGCGCAACAACGGGTCGCCTACGTGGCACCCGGTCAGTACATGTACCCCTCGCACGCCGCCGGCCACCAGAATCGAAGCAGCCTCTTCCCTCGGCTATCACGAGGAAGGACACCTCATGCAGTTAAGCCGTCAAGCGGAGGCCGGTCCCTGGTGGAAATCGGGTACTCGCCGCGGATACGGCCTGCGAGGCTGTGGGGGTGACTGAGACGACCCCTTACGACGCCGACCGTGCCCGATTCACCCGCCAGGCTCTGGCACGCCTTGTCCTGTGCGATCACGCAGCGGACGCTGCGGATGGCGCCGCCGGCCTGGTCGCCACCGAGAACGACCCTGACACCGGTCCCGGAGGCCGGGTGAGCCAGGCAATCCAGCTCATCGAACTCGCGGAGCGCGCGCTGGTCTCGGCCGTGATCTACGAACGGGAGCGAGGCAGCTCTTGGACGGAGATCGCCCAGTACCTGGGCATCGGTCCGGCAGAAGCGGAACAGCGGTTTGGCGCGAACCTGGACAACTGGAACACAGCCTTCGAGGTTCCCTACCGGCTCGACGACACCGGCCGAAAGCGCCAACCGCAGCTGCCCACGGCAGCGTATGACCCCGCTTGGGCATGCGACCGGCTCGATACCTGGGCCGGGAACCGGCTCATTCTTGTCAACGACGAGCGTCCCGTCAGCTCGGGTCTCGTCAAGGCTGTGCCGGAGGAGGAGCTCCCGTCAGTGACTCCGTAGCGGCGTTGGCGGGAAGGCGATCGCTTCGAGGACAGCGTCAGCCCGAGCGAGGCCCCGGCGAACGTCCCAGCCAGCGCCATCAGGAACGTGATCATCAGGTGCAGGCGGACAGGCAACGGCGGCGTCATGCCCAGCAGTATGCACAACACCCCCGACACGGCGAGAGCAGCGGATGGGCAAGCCCGCTACGGCCTGGGCAAGCCGGCGTTCGGGGCGGCTTGCCCAAGCTCCCATTGGCTTGCCCGCGACGACGCGGGGCCTAGGTGTATTGCCCCGGGAGGTTGTGGACGGGTGATCGAGGTCTCGGCTGAGGAGTCTTGAACGGGTGAGGGCCTTCCGGGTTCGGTGTGGATT
>NZ_JBHWVM010000190.1:0-3372 GCF_042736805.1 Streptomyces sp. NPDC060031 | reverse complement strand
GGCTCGGGATTCTCGGGGGCCGGAGGCGCCGCTTCGGCGGTGTGGGGCGCGGCCGGTTCGAGGAGGACGCTCACTTGACGGAGACCTGCGAGATGTCGAGGACGCCGGTCCAGTCGCTGATGACGACGTTCTTGACGTCCTTGCCGACGAGCCGCTTGTAGACCGGGTGGAAGAGGGGCACGTCCAGTGCCTGCTCCCCGATCTTCTTGTCGAGGGCGCCCCAGCGCTTGCCGGCCGCCGCGAGGTCGGTCAGCTTGGCGATCTCGTCGATCTCGGCGTTCACGGCCGGGTCGTCGAGCTGCGCGTGGTTGTAGTTGGAGCCGTTGGCGACGATCTGCCGGCCGTCGAAGATCGGCGCGAGGAAGGGACCGCCGGACGGCCAGTCGGCGCCCCAGCGGGAGAGGAAGAAGCCGGGGGTGTTCTTGGCGTCCCAGCGCTTCTCGTTGAAGGCGTTGTTCTCCAGGCCCTCCAGCTTGACCGTGATCCCGGCGGCGGCGAGCGCCTGCTGCACGGCGGTGGCGACCTCGGGGCTGGTCTGGCGGTTCTGCGCGTTGGAGTGGGTCAGGGTGATGGTGAGGCCGTCGGGGTAGCCGGCCTCCTTCAGCACCTCCTTGGCCTTGGCCGGGTCGCCGGTCTTGCCCGCCGGGAAGTGGTCGTACGGGGTGAAGCCGAAGGCCTCGTGCTCGGGCAGGAAGGTGGTGGCGGGCTCTGCCAGCGCGGAGCCGCCGGCCGCGTTGACCACGCTCGTGCGGTTGACGGCGTAGGAGATGGCCTGGCGGACCTTCGGGTTGTCGAAGGGGGCCACCTTCGGGTTGAAGGCGAGGTAGTTGACATAGCCGAAGTGGCCGGTGCCGACGCGGGAGGCGAGCTCGCTGTCGGCGTTGGCGCCGATCTGGGCGAGCTCGGCCGGGCCGAGGTTGGTGTCGGTGGTGACGGCGGCCGCGTCGGGGCCGGAGCTGGTGGTCAGGCGCTGGTTGATGACAGCGGAGTCGAGGCCGGCGCGGACGTCGATCCGGTCCGGGTAGGCCCTTCGCTCCTCGTCGGTCTTCGGGTCCCAGTGCTCGTTGCGCTCCAGGGTGAGGTGCTCGCCGTCGTTCTCGTTCTTCTGGACCTTGTACGGGCCGGAGGAGATCGGGTGCTCCTCGTACTTGACGCCGGTGTCCTTGGCCTTGGGAACGGGCGCGAACTGCGTCTGGGTGGCGACGAAGGGGAAATCGCCCTCCGGCTTGCGCAGTTTGAAGGTGATCGTCTTCGTGTCGGGCACCACGATCGAGTCGAGCCCCTTGCCGGCGTCCTTGTACGGGCCCTCGTAGGTCTCCCCGCCGACCAGCCAGTCCCGCAGGTAGGGTGCGCCGCCCGACAGCTCGGCGGCGAAGGACCGCTCGATGCCGTACTTGATGTCGGCGGTGGTGATCGGGGTGCCGTCCTCGTACTTCAGGCCGTCCTTGAGCGTGTACGTCCACTCGGTGGCGTCGGCGTTGGGCCTGCCGATGTCGGTGGCGAGGTCGGGCACGACCTTGGTGCCGGCCGCGCCGGCCTCGCGGTTGCGGGTGGTCAGTGTGCGGAAGACCAGCGAGGGAACGTTTCCTCCGCCCGAGGTGTAGAGCCGGGCGGGGTCGAAGTCCTCCTGCGGCTCGGAGTTGAGGACGGTGAGCAGGCCGCCCTTCTGCGGCGCGCCCCCGGCGCCGGCGGCGCCGGGCTTGTCGCCGGCCTTGTCCGCGCCGTCCTTGGGCCCGCATGCCGCGGCGCCCCCGGCCAGTACGAGGCTGACGGCGACCGCGGCCACGCGGCGCGATGTGTGGGACTGACGGAACATCGGAAAATGACCTCTCGGCGTGAAGGAAGGAGAAGGGCCACGCGAGGGGCAGCGGTCGGTCACGGAGCCGAAAGGCCACCGAACGGGAGAAGCCGCGCCTGCGGGCACACGTACACCCGGGCGCGGCGCGGAACGCGGAGAAAGCGGAGGTCGCGGCGCTGTCGGGCAGGCTCTAGCGACAAAGAATGTCGGCCACGCTGTGCGCGGTCACACCAAGCAGCGCCAGCTCGATGGCGGCGCTCGCAATCATGGTGTGGTGGTGCGACATGCGGAGAACCATTGCCGATGACCGGACGGATTGTCAACGCCGGTCCCGGCCCGCCCGTCAACTACCGGGAAAGACCCACGGGTTGGGCTTGCACTGGATTCCGCCGATGTCGAGGGACTTCGTCTGCTGCTGCATGATCGGCGCGAGCGCACCCGGTGTCCGGCAGTTCACGTGTCCGTGGCCGAGCCGGTGCCCGACCTCGTGGTTGATCAGCATCTGGCGGTAGGCGAGCATCTGGTCCGCGCCGTACGTGGTGGAACCCTGCGCCCAGCGGTACGCGTTGACCATCACCCGGTCGGTGGACGCCGAGTCGCAGGACACGTTGTCGACGGTGGTGTCCAGCCCGGACTTGGCGCACCAGACGCCGGTGGTCCCGGGGCTGGCGAGGGTGATGACGAAGTCGGCCTCGCCGCCCGGAACCCGCTCGAAGGACTTCGTGCCGCCGTGGCCCCAGCTGCGGTCGTCGTTGAGGGTGCGGTGAACGGCCTCGGCGAACAGCTGCCCGTCCAGGCCGAGCCCCTGCTCCACGTCGACGCGGTAGCGGATCACCTTGCCCTTGCCGGGCGACGGGGCCACTCCGGGGACGGTGTCGAAGGTGCCCGGCCCCTTCAGCTTCTCGTCGATCGGGAGCTGCTGCGCCATCCGTTGCTCGTACGTCATCTCGGGCGCGGCCGGCGCGCCCTGGACGGCCGACGGGTCCGGGGTCGCGCGGTCGTCGGAGCGGGAGGCGGCGGCCTGGCCCTTGGCGGAGCGGGCCCGGCCGTCGTCGGCGGCGTGCGCGTCGGCCTTGGCGGAGTCGCCCTCGGTGGCCACGTGGCCGGCGACGACGACGGCGAGCACGGTGGTGACGGCCGCGGCGGCCATGCCGGTGTACGTGCGGACCTTGGCGCCGCGGCCGGAACCGGGCCGCTCCACGGCGGAGGCGTCGGCGACGGCGTCGGCGTCCGCCGGTTTGCGGGGCGCGGGGACCCGGCGGTGCGAGCCGGTGGAGGTGACGGCGTCGGACGCGGGCCGCGGCGCGGGCGGGGCCGGGGCCGGCGGGGCGGACAGCGGCGGGTCCAGGGTGACCTGCGGGAAGCCGACCGCGGGGGTGCCGAAGGCCGGGGTGTCGGTGTCGCGCGGCACTCCGCGCCAGTCCCCGTACCTGGCGCCGGCCCCGGCCGCTGCCCCGGCGCCCCAGGCGCCGCCCGGCTCGCGGTGCTCGGGGCGGCCGGCGCGCCCGCCGGAAGCCGCCCGCGCCCGAGGCACGTTACCCAGGTGGTTGTCGGGGGGTTGGGGGGGCGGGCCG
>NZ_JBHWVM010000189.1:0-3552 GCF_042736805.1 Streptomyces sp. NPDC060031 | reverse complement strand
CCTTGCCGGTCTGACAGGGCCCGAAGGATGCGCTGGTAGTCCACCGACAGTACCGACCAGGGCAGCCCCGCGCGCCACATCGGCACCACCGATTTAGGCTTCGCCGGCTCGGCCTGCGGACCTGCTTCTCGCAGGCCCTTGGCGGAATCCGGGGCGGCATCTTCAGCACCGCCCAGGGCCAGGACCTCGCCGACCCGCGAGCGGGCAATGACCCACTCCTTCCAGTCCTGCTCGGCCACCACCAGCTCGGCCTGGACGCGATCGGCCTCCTCCCGCAACTCCTCCACACGACGACGAGCAGCGAGCTCCCGCTCTTCCAGCAACCCAGAAACGGACGGCATCCGCGACCTCCCGGAGAACAACAACCCGACGAGACACAACTCCCACCGAATCACCGCCCCTACTCCTGACCAGCGGAAACACCGCAGCCACCACCGGAAAGACAACAGCCACTGACGCACTCCACTGCAACTCACACGTCGCGTATCAACTGCGCAGCCCTCAATCAACCTGCGCAGACAAACGTCTCACACCCCACGTGACCTGCGAGTTCGCCGCTGACAGGCCGTGACGCGGCGCAGTGACAACACATGACGAACCGCCAGCCCGAACGTCAACACCACTGACACACCGCAGCCCCCTTCGTCATCGGCCGTGCACTGACCTCCCCCACACCAGAGCCTCACTGTGGAGGCAGGAGACTGGGGTGATGATCGAACGTCGTGTCCTGGGAACCGGCCCGCGCCCTGCAACTCCCCCTGCGCCGCCGACAGCTGCCCGTCGGGCCCGCCTCGCCGCCGAGCTGGCCGAGGACTCCGGCATGGTGCCCAAGGAGCCCGCGGTGCCTCGCTCCTCCGGCCGGCGCTCCTTGGGGCCCGGGGCGGGCGCGGCCGATCGCTGACCGGCCATCACTGACCGGGGTCTCGTACTTGGGCGGCCCGGTGGTACTGAGCCTTTTCCATCCTCACTCTGAGCTGGTCAGATGCAGGGTGAGGATGGCCTGGACGAGGCTGGTGATCCGGGTGTCTGCCTGCGGCGCTCCGCTTCCTGGAGGACCCGCTTGTGCTTCCGCGGCTTCCGGGGGCCCGCCCGCGCGGGGGCTGAGGTCGCCGGCCAGCAGCCTGGTGAGAGCACTGGGGTAGGCGTCTTCGGCGCACTCGAGCAGGTGCAGGAGGACTGCGAGTTCGCACGGGCGGAGATGCAGGTGGGTCAGGGCGCCTGCCGCGCCGGAGACCAGTGCCAGCGCACACGGCTCTCGTAGGCTCGTCTGTGCAGTTCCGCGAATCGGATCCGGGGTCTTCGAACTGACCGGGCTGGGCGGGGAGATAGGCGGCTGTTCGCTTCCGCCGGTGCGCGACTCCGGGTGACGGTCGAAGGCCCAGTGCCATCCCCCGTCGCGTGCTGCTCAGGCTGGCACTCTTCCGGATGACTGACGTACAGATCCGCTGACGGCTGGTCAGTCGCGGCGGTACACCGGGTGGCACGAGAGACCATCACGTCGATCCGGAGGTCCACGTGCACTTTCAGCGATCCGCTGTACGGCGAACCATCGCGGTAGCCATCACGTTAGGGCTGGCGCTCCTGGCACCCGCGCCCGCCACGGCCGCCCCGCACCCGCCGAAGCCGCAACGGCAGGTCTACGCCTACGTCACCAGCCTCGACGGCCACGTGTACCCGATCGACACGAGGACCAACAAGGTCCAGGGGCTCGGGACCACCGCCGTCGGCGGCGGCCCCGAGCAGGTCGCGGTCACCCCCGACGGCGCCAGTCTCTACGTGACCAACGCCTTCAAGTACGTGTCGGCGGTCAACATCGCCAAGAAGAGCGTCACGAACATCCCCTTCGACAAGGACGAACTCTCTCCCGACCTCCTCTACGGGGAAGCGATCGCCCCGGACGGCAAGCACGTCTACGTGGCCGTCCAGAACCCCTTCGACGGGGACAAGGTATCGGTGATCGACACCGCCACCAACCAGGTCTCCGCCACCATCAAGACCAGCAGGCCCGACCAGGTGGCGATCAATCCCGGCGGCAAGCGCCTCTACGTAGCCGACAGCAAGGGCAGCCTGTCCGTGATCAACACCGCCGACAACCAGGTCATCGCCACCATCCGCCTCAACGAAGCGGCCAACGGCATGGCGGTCACCCCTGACGGCAAGCGCCTCTACGTGACCGGGAACAGCGGCACCGTCTCGGTGGTCAACCTCGTGAAGCAGAAGATCGTCCGCACCATCCCCGGTGCCGGCACGGGCGGGCTGACGATCAGCCCCAACGGCAAGCGGGCCTACGTGGTCGGCGTCGACAACAAGATCAGGCAGGGCAAGGTGTCGGTGATCAACCTGACCACCGACAAGGTCACCAAGACCATCCCCATCGGCGACATCCCGCCGGACACCGGGTCAGGCAGGTACTTCCGTCCCGCGGAGGTGGCCCTCACCCCCGACGGCAAGAGCGCCTACGTGGTCGGCTCCTACGGCAACGGGACACCCCAGGGAACCGTGTTCGCGATCAACACCGCAACCAACGCCGTGACCCCCATCACCGTCGGCGCCGGCGACACCATGGGGGTAGCCGTCGGTCGACTGTGACGGCGACACGAGCGCTCGGCAGATCCAGGCGCCACCCTTCCTGCCGACGAAATCCGAACATGACGCCTTTGCCTCCAACGGCACCCAATGAGCCTTTTCCAACCTGCTGGGTGGGCTGGGCAGTTGGGCTGACAGGCGGGTGAAGCCCCTGGTAGATGAGTTTTCGACCAAGAGAACCGTCTCCACCAGGGGCTTCATGTGCTTGTCTACCCGTCCGGCATTGACGTGTCCACCTCGACCCTGCGCCTGCTGTCCGAGCAGCTGCGCGCTCGGCGCCACGAGCGCGGGACCCGATGGCGGCGCCTGACCGCTGGACGCCAGGCGCTGCTCGCCCTCGCCCATCTGCGGTGCGGGCACACCTACGCCCAGCTCGCGGCCGGGTTCGGAGTCGGCACCACCACCGCCTACCGGTACGTGGACGAGGCCGTCGAGCTGCTGGCTGCGCTCGCCCCCACCCTGGCCGAGGCGGTCCGCGCCGCGGCGAGGAAGGCGTACGTCATCCTCGACGGCACCTTGCTGCCGATCGACCGGATCGCCGCCGACCGGCCCTTCTACAGCGGCAAGCACAAGAAGCACGGCATGAACGTCCAAGCCCTCACCGATCCGTTCGGCCGCCTGCTGTGGGCCTCGGCCGCGCTGCCCGGCGCTATCCACGACATCAAGGCCGCCCGCACCCACGGGATCATCGACGCCCTGGCCAAGGCCGACCTGGCCTGCTGGGCTGACAAGGGCTACCAGGGCGCCGGCGGCACCGTACGGGTGCCCTTCCGCGGCAAGCACCGCAACCTCTCCACCGGACAGCAAGCCGTCAACGTCGCCCATGCCCGCATCCGCCCCCTCGGCGAGCAAGCCATGGCCACCCTCAAGGCAGGGCTGATTCATAGTCCTGGCTGCTTGGAGAATCGGCAGGTCACAGGCATGTGACGGACCTTCACTCCACCAGTTCCGTACGCAACGAAGCTC
>NZ_JBHWVM010000188.1:0-3593 GCF_042736805.1 Streptomyces sp. NPDC060031 | reverse complement strand
GGCTTCGCGTGGCGGGCGGCGGGCGGCCGGGGCGCCCGGGTGGCGGGCGCGTCCGGGTCCGGCTCCGCGTCGGCCGGTGTCGCGGGGAGCTTGCCGAGGGGCAGCGGCGCCGGTCCGTCCCGCGGGGCGGGCACCTCGGTGGCACCGGCCTGCGGTACGGACCGGCGCGCGGGGACGGCGGGAGTCTGCGGGCCGACGGAAACGCAGCCCGCGCTG
This sequence comes from Streptomyces sp. NPDC060031, assembly GCF_042736805.1. Classification (NCBI taxonomy): domain Bacteria; kingdom Bacillati; phylum Actinomycetota; class Actinomycetes; order Kitasatosporales; family Streptomycetaceae; genus Streptomyces; species Streptomyces sp. NPDC060031. The sequence goes on along the minus strand of NZ_JBHWVM010000188.1, from coordinate 3,377 downwards.
GCGAGGAGCGCGACGAGGGAGAGGGGCACGGCCCGGCGTAACTGCATCCGTCCACCATGCCGTACGGGCGGGCCGGCCGGGCCCCGGGCTCACGCGTGCGGGTGAGGCCGGCGCGGGCCGAGGGGCGCCGGGCCCCTGGGCTGCGGCCACTGAATCGATCCGGCGGGGCGCGCGACGGCAGGGGAGCGGAACAGACGTGCTGCGGCGCGGGGGTGGACCGGACGGCTATTTCCGGACAGGGTGCGGGATGGGAACGGCCGTACGGCTGCCGGAGGAGGCGCGACCTCCGGCACTCCACGCTGCCGTTCGGCGCCGCGCGGGTCCCCCGCGGACGCCCCGACCGCTCTGGCCACCAGCTCGTCCCGCCCGTACGGAGCACCGAACCATGACCGCAGACGCCGCGCCCGCACCCGACACGACAACCCCGGCTCCCGTCCCGGCTCCGGCTCCCGCCACGGTCCCGGCTTCCGCCCCGGTCCCGGCTCCCGTCCCGACGTGGAAGGGGTGGGGTGCTGTCTTTGCCGTCGCGCTCGGCATCTTCTGTCTGATCACCTCCGAGCTGCTGCCCGTCGGACTGCTCACCCCGGTCGGCGGCGAGCTCGGGGTGTCCGACGGCGTCGCCGGTCTGATGGTCACCGTGCCCGGGCTGGTCGCGGGAGTCTGCGCGCCGGTCGTCACCGTCGGCGCCGGCCGGCTCGACCGGCGGACCGTGCTGTGCGCGCTGATCGCCCTGATGGCCGGCGCCAACCTCGTCGCGGCCCTGGCCCCCTCCTTCGCGGTGCTCCTGGCCGCCCGGCTGCTCGTCGGGGTCGGCGTCGGCGGCTTCTGGGCGATCGCCGGCGGGCTCGCCGTCCGGCTGGTCCCCGAGCGTCACGTCGGCCGGGCCACCGCGCTCGTCTTCGGCGGCGTCCCCACCGCCTCGGTGCTCGGCGTCCCCGCCGGAACCCTGCTCGGCGAACTCGGCAGCTGGCGCACCGCCTTCGCGGCCGTCGGGGGCCTCGGCCTCGCCACGCTGGCCGCCCTGCTCCTGCTGCTGCCCCCGCTGCCGCCGACCCGGCCCATCGCGTCGCGCCGACTGCCCGCGCTGCTGCGCGAGAACCGCGGGGTCCGGATCGGGGTGGCCGTCACCTTCCTCGTGGTGACCGGCCAGTTCGCCGCGTACACCTTCGTACGGCCCGTCCTCCAGGACGTGTCGGGGATCGAGGCCGGGTTCGTCAGCACCCTCCTGCTCGGGTACGGCGTCGCCGGGGTCGCCGGCAACTTCCTGGCGGGGACGCGCGGTGCGCGCCGCACGCTGCTCGTGGTCAGCACCTGCCTGACCGTGTTGCTCGGCCTGATCGCCGTCCTGCCGGGGGTGGCCGCCGGAACGGTCCTGCTGCTGGTGTGGGGGCTCGTCTACGGCGGGGTCTCGGTGAGCCTGCAGACCTGGATGACCGAGGCCGCTCCGGACGCCGCCGAGGCCGCCTCCTCGCTGATGGTGGCCATGTTCAACCTGGCCATCGCCGCGGGCGCGTTGGCCGGGGGCCTCGCGGTCGACGGGCTCTCGGCGCCGGCCGCCCCGCTCACCGGCGCCTGCCTGATGTGCTTGGCGGCCGTCACGATCGCGGTCACCTCGCGGGCGGGGGCCGCCGTCGACCGCTGAGCGGTACCCCGGGGCTTGTGGTGCCGGGCTCGTAAGTCCGCCCGTACGTCCGTCCGTACGTCCGTCCGTAAGTCCGCCCGTAAGTCCGCCCGTAAGTCCGCCCGTACGTCTGTCCGGTGTTGGCTGTCCGGTGTTGGCTGTCCGTTGTGCGAACGGTCAGCGGATCTGCCCGGCGCGGGACCCCACCCGGGTGTGACAGTGTGCCGGACGAAGCGGAATACCTGCTGGTCGGACGGATGGGGCGGATCGGACATCCGGCTTGACTCGGGCCATCCCGGGGGGAAAGAGTGCGCCGATCGAGCACCACTGCACCGCATGAGCTGCACTCCGGAGATGCCCAACATGTCCATAACCGTCCGCTCTTCGTACGCCGCCGCGGCCGCGATCGGCGGCTCCCTCGCAGTCGGCATCCTGGGCGCCGTCACGATCGCCGCCGCGCCCCTGGCCTCCGCCACACCGGCGGACCCGCAGCCGGCCGTCTGCGCGGGCGCGCTCGGTGTCGCGGGCCGGTACGGCGAGTTCATCGAGGGGGACGACCAGCACACTCCGGACGCCGAGGGTGCGGTGGCCGTCGGAGGGAACGCCGATTTCCGGGGCGGGTTCAGCGTCGGGCAGGAGCTGAGCTCCGGGCAGGTCGAAGCGCTCCCCGGCGGCAACGCCCTGGTCGTGGCGGGCAACGTCACCGGTGACGTACGGGTGATCAACGGAAACGGCATCTACGCGGGCACCCTCTCCGGCCTCGCCGAGGCCCACAACGGCAAGGTGGCCAAGGGTCCCTCGCCCATCGACTTCACCGCCGAGTTCCGCGCCCTGCGGGGCGCCTCCACGGCCCTCGCCGCCGCCCAGTCGCCCTCCGCGCAATGGCGCCTGGACGGCTCCACCCTGCAGCTCACGGGCACCGACGCGCAGTTCAACGGCTTCGTCCTGCCCGCCGCCGAGCTGGAGAAGGCCAAGGAGATCCGGATCAAGGTCCCCGTCGGCGCGGTGACCGTGGTCAACGTCAAGGGCGCCGCGTACGACCAGAACAAGGCGGAAACCACCGGCTTCTTCCTCTGGGACGAGGCGGGCAGGCGCGAGATGCTCGACGACAACCTGAGCAGCTCGGCCGACGGAGACATCCGCGCGAAACTGCTGTGGAACTTCCCCGACGCCACGAAGGTCACGAAGAAGAGCGGCAACGCGTGGCCGGGCACCATCCTCGCGCCCAACGCCGCACTCGACCTGGGCGACGGCGGCCCGGTCTACGGCTCCGTCATCGCCAAGTCGCTGACCGGCAAGGGGGGTGCCGAAACACACCACTACCCCTTCACCGGCTGCCTCCCGGCCGACCCGGTCCCCGCCGGATCCACCCCCTCGCCCGGCGGCTCCGTCCCGGCGGGCGCCACCCCGGCCGCCTCGGCGTCCGGACCGCACGGCGCACCGGGTACGCCCGCCCCGTCGAAGCCGGGCACGCCGAGCGGCTCCGCGGCCCCGACCCCGTCCGGCAGCGTCCCGCCCGCGGTCACCGGCCGCGGCAGCGGTGGCCTGGGCGGCGATCTGGCCCTGACCGGCGGCGGGGTGGCCCTGCCGCTCGCCATCGGCGGCGCCGTGGTGCTGGCCGCCGGTACGGGCATGGTCCTGGTCGCCCGGCGGCGCAGGGCCTGACCGGCCGGACGGGGGGGCCCGGCCCCCCCCCCCCGCCTACGGGTGGAGGAGGCGGGCCTTGGCCGTGGTGAACTCCTCCGGAGTGAGCAGG
>NZ_JBHWVM010000187.1:0-4320 GCF_042736805.1 Streptomyces sp. NPDC060031 | reverse complement strand
GGCGCCCGGCCGACCCGACCACCGCGGCGCTGCTCGCGCCCGACGCGCGCCCCCGCGCACCCCGCAGGGGCCCGGCCGGACTGTGGGCGCGCGCCCGGGGGATCGCCGTCGCGCTCGCCGTGCTCATCGCCGCCGCGATCACCATGGCCGCGCTCAACTCCGGCGCCCACCACGGCTACCTCGACCCCCGCTCCGCCGACCCCTACGGCAGCCGCGCCGTCGCCGAACTGCTCAAGGAGCGCGGGGTCACCGTCCGCGTCGTCACCACCGCCCGCGAGGCCGCCGACGCGGCCGGACCCGACGCGACCCTCCTGGTCACCGAGCCCGACCTGCTCGGCGACGGCCAGCGCCGGGCCATCCGCTCCGCCATCGACCTCTCCGGCGGCCGCACCGTACTCCTCGCCCCCGGCCCCCTCGGCCTCCCCGACCTGGCCCCCGGCACCCACGTCCGCGGCAACGCGCTCGACGACAACCTCGACCCCGCCTGCCCCCTGCCCGCCGCGGCCTCCGCCGGCCGGGCCGCCACCGGCGGCGGCGGCCACCGCTACGCCACGGACACCCGCACGGCCACCGCCTGTTACCCCAGCCACGGCAACCCCACCCTCCTCGTCCTCCCCACGGGAACCACCGGCGGCGACACCGTCCTCCTCGGCTCCGAGACGATCCTCCTCAACCGGAGCCTCGCCAAGGAGGGCAACGCCTCCCTCGCCCTCCAACTCCTCGGCTCCCGCCCCGACCTCGTCTGGTACATGCCGTCCCTCACGGACACCGACCCGGACGCCGCCGCCGGCAGCCAGGACAAGAGCCTCCTCCAACTGATCCCCGACGGCTGGAACTGGGCCCTGCTCCAGCTCTTCACCGCCGCCGCCCTCGCCGCCCTCTGGCGCGCCCGCCGCCTCGGCCCGCTCGTCACCGAACGGCTGCCCGTCGCCGTCCGCGCCTCCGAGGCCACCGAGGGCCGCGCCCGCCTCTACCGCAAGGCCGACGCCCGCGACCGCGCCGCGACCGTGCTGCGCGCCGCCACCCGCGAACGCCTCGCCGCACTGGTCGGCGTACCACCCGCCCGCGCACACGACCCCGCGGCCCTGGTCCCCGCCGTCTCCGCCCGCTTCCCGCACGGCACCCAAGGCCCTGACGGCACCCGGGACCTGACCACCCTGCTCTTCGGCACCACCCCCGCCGACGACGCGGCACTCGTCGCGCTCGCCGACCACCTCGACGCCCTCGAAAGAGAGGTCCGCACCTCATGACGGCCACCACGGACAGCGCCCGCTCCGCCCTGGAGGCGCTCCGAACCGAGATCGCGAAGGCCGTGGTCGGCCAGGACTCCGCCGTCACCGGTCTCGTCGTCGCCCTCCTGTGCCGCGGCCACGTCCTCCTCGAAGGCGTCCCCGGCGTCGCGAAGACCCTCCTCGTACGGGCCCTCGCCGCGTCCCTCGAACTCGACACCAAACGCATCCAGTTCACCCCCGACCTGATGCCGAGCGACGTCACCGGCTCGCTCGTCTACGACGCCCGCACCGCCGAGTTCTCCTTCCAGAACGGCCCGGTCTTCACCAACCTCCTCCTCGCGGACGAGATCAACCGGACCCCGCCCAAGACCCAGTCCTCCCTCCTCGAAGCCATGGAGGAGCGCCAGGTCACCGTCGACGGCACCCCCCGCAAGCTCCCCGAGCCCTTCCTCGTCGCCGCCACCATGAACCCGGTCGAGTACGAGGGCACGTACCCGCTCCCCGAAGCCCAACTCGACCGCTTCCTGCTCAAGCTGACGGTCCCTCTCCCCTCCCGCGAGGACGAGATCGGCGTACTGACCCGGCACGCCGCCGGCTTCAACCCGCGCGACCTGCACGCCGCCGGCGTCCGCCCGGTCGCCGGCCCGGCCGAACTCGAAGCCGCCCGCGAGGCCGTCGCCAAGGTCTCCGTCTCCCCCGAGATCACCGGCTACGTCGTCGACATCTGCCGCGCCACCCGCGAATCGCCCTCCCTCACCCTCGGCGTCTCCCCGCGCGGCGCGACCGCCCTGCTGTCCACCGCCCGCGCCTGGGCCTGGCTCACCGGCCGCGACTACGTCACCCCCGACGACGTCAAGGCCCTCGCCCTGCCCACCCTGCGCCACCGCGTCCAGCTCCGCCCGGAAGCCGAGATGGAAGGCGTCACCCCGGACTCGGTCATCTCGGCGATCCTCGCCCACGTCCCCGTCCCGCGCTGATGGCCCTCACCGGACGCGCCGCCCTGCTCGCGGCCCTCGGCAGCATCCCCGTCGGCATCCTCGAACCGAGCTGGACGGGGATGCTCGCGGTCAACGGCTCCCTCGCCCTGGCCTGCGCGGTCGACTACGCCCTCGCCGCGCCGGTCCGCAGCCTCACCCTGGCCCGCTCCGGTGACACCTCGGTCCGCCTCGGGGACACCGCGGACGTCCACCTCACCGTCACCAACCCGAGCACCCGCACGCTCCGCGCCCGCGTCCGTGACGCCTGGCCCCCGAGCAGCTGGCTCCCGGGCACGGACGCCGCCGCGTCCCGCCACGAGCTCACCGTCCCCGGGGGCGAACGCCGCCGCCTCACCACCCGCCTGCGGCCCACCCGCCGCGGCGACCGGCAGGCCGACCGCGTCACCGTCCGCTCGTACGGCCCGCTGGGCCTCCTGGCCCGCCAGGGCTCCCACACCGTGCCCTGGACCGTACGGGTCCTGCCGCCCTTCACCAGCCGCAAGCACCTGCCCTCGCGCCTGGCCCGACTGCGCGAGCTGGACGGCCGCACCAGCGTTCTGACCCGCGGCGAAGGCACCGAGTTCGACAGCCTGCGCGATTACGTCCCCGGCGACGACACCCGCTCCATCGACTGGCGCGCCACCGCCCGTCAACAGAAGGTCGCCGTCCGCACCTGGCGACCGGAACGCGACCGGCACGTCCTGATCTGCCTCGACACCGGCCGCACCTCCGCGGGCCGCGTCGGCGACGCCCCCCGCCTGGACGCGTCCATGGACGCCGCTCTCCTGCTCACCGCCCTGGCCACCCGCGCCGGCGACCGCGTGGACCTCCTGGCCCAGGACCGCCGCCCCCGCGCCCAGATCCAGGGCCGCTCGGCCGCCGACACCCTGCCTGCCTTCGTCAACGCCATGGCCACCCTGCAACCGGAGCTCGTCGAAACCGACGCCCGGACCCTGGTCTCCACGATCCTGCGCAGCGCCCCCCGCCGCTCCCTGGTGGTCCTCCTGACCAGCCTGGACGCAGCTCCCATCGAGGAGGGTCTGCTCCCGCTCCTCCCCCGCCTCACCCAGCGCCATACGGTCCTGCTGGCCTCGGTGGCCGACCCGCACATCGCGTCCATGGCCGCCTCGCGCGGCTCCCTGGACGCGGTCTACGAGGCCGCGGCCGCCACCCAGTCCCAGTCCCAACGCCGCCGCACGGCCGAGCAACTCACCCGCCACGGCGTCCACGTGGTCGACGCCACCCCGGACAGCCTCCCCCCGGCCCTGGCCGACGCCTACCTCGCCCTCAAGTCCGCCGGCCGCCTCTAACCACCCCGAACCGTTCCGAGACGGGCACTCGCCGTCCCGACCTGGATACGCTGGGCGCGGACCCACCAGGAGGACACCGTGGCCGACCTCACCCCGGAGCAGATGCGCCGCATGCATGACTTCGCGGAGCGGCTCTCGGAGCTGGCCGAGCATCAGGAAGACCAGTGGAAGGTGCAGACCACCGACGGTCAGATCTTCCTCACGATGATGAACCCCACGGCTCCCCACGGGCTGAACGTGGTGCGGCTGCGCCGTCAGATCGAGGCCCAGACACCCGAGGTCATGGCTCTCAATGACACGAACATGGGCGATCCGGTGACAGCCCTGACCAAGGTCCCCGACCTCATGGTCATCGCCGAAGAAGACACCGACGACACGGCGAAGGTCGTCAACTCCCGCGATGTCCTGATGGTGGTTGAGGTCGTCTCGCGAACGATTTCCCTCACCGATATCCGCGACAAGCTTCACGACTATCCGACAATGGGGGTCCCGCTCTATGTCGTGGTGGACCCCCGCAAGGACAAGAAGACCGTCATGGTCCACAGCGACCCCTCGGATGGGCCCGACGGCATCCGCTACCGCAAGAAGATCCCCTACTCCTTCGGGGACACCGTCCCCGCCGGCCGGTGGACGCTCGACACGAGCAGCCTCAAGAGCTACCCCGCCGACTGGTAGGCCCGGGCCGAGTCCACACGGACCTGGTCCAGAACGCAGAAAAGCCCCGCACCATTAAAGGTGCGGGGCTTTCCCACAATGATTGTTCGGCGGCGTCCTACTCTCCCACAGGGTCCCCCCTGCAGT
>NZ_JBHWVM010000186.1:0-4613 GCF_042736805.1 Streptomyces sp. NPDC060031 | reverse complement strand
CGTGCCGGATTCGATCTCCTCCGCCTGCAGATACTCCTCGCGGACTGAAGAGCGTCACCCTCCGCAACCAACCCACAAGAAGTGGATCAGAACCGCACTCAAAGGCCATTGACACCGTCGGGGGACCGTGGGGCCAGAGAGAAGCCGTTGCCGGTGTATGGGAGTTTCCAGCCTTCGTTCAGGAGTGGAGCGATGGCCGTGGACCGGTTCTGGTGTGCGCCGTTGTGGAGGTAGGCATTGAGCAGGGTAGATCGAAGAGGTCGGGGACCGTCCCCGCGAGCACAGCCGGATCGCACAGCCGGGTTGGCGGCAACACCTGACTTCCGCCGCCTGCTTCTGGATAATGGGCGATCGACGTGGTCCGTGTCACGAGACGACGTTCACGGCCACAGGGCCGAGGATCGGGGGGGACCTTCCATGTCCGAATTGCTGTCAGCCGCCACCGTCATCGCCTCGTTCATCAGCTCAGCGGTAGCGGGTTTCGCGGCCGAAGTGGTCATCACCGCCCAGCGCCGGACAGCCGACCGCGTCGTGGACCGGGGCCGTCTCGTTCTTGACCGAATACTGAGGCGGCATCCCGGCGATCCGGACACCACCTCGCAAGAGGACGCCGTGGTCACCGCCATCGAAGGTCTTTCCGCGGACGACAGGCTGATCCTGGAGAGCGCGATCGGCGCCTGGATCGGCGACCGCGGCAACCTGAGCGCGGCCGCCCTCGAGCACCGGATCAGGCTCGCCGGGGACGATTCCTCATCCGACACGTTCCATGTGTCCACGTCCGGCGACAACTCGCCGGCGATCGGCCAGATCAAGCACGGGAACGTGTACTTCGGCACCCCTCCGCAAAGAGACGGAAGCCGTTGACGGAGCACGGCAGCGGCGACAACATCCATGTGCGGACGGACGGCAGGGGTGCGCCGGCGATCGGCAAGGTGAGCCGGCTCTTCCTCAGCGTCTTCGCCGGTGACGTCAGCGATCTCACCGGCAGGGCCAAGCCCTGGAGCGGCTGGAACTGGCCGCCCTTCGTCCTCGTGGTGGGGCTGGGTTCCACCGCACTGATCACCGCACCGGTCGGCCCGGCACGCCAGTTCCAGTGGGTGTGGGCCGCCCTGGCGGTCTCCGTCGCCATGTCGTTCGTCCGTGTGGTGGGAGTCCCCGGCGGTCGCCGGTCCGCCCTCTGGCGGCCCTTGCTGACGGCATCGTCGCTGCTCCTGGCGGTCGTGGGCCTGACCGCCATGCGCTATCTGGCGGATCACGGCGAGATCGCCGTCACCGCCCGGATCTCGCCCTCGACGGCGACGAACGGCTCCACGCTCCAGGTCGTCGTGGACAACGCCCCCCAACGCGCGTACCTCCGCCTGAGGCTGAGCATCGACGACGCGGACGACGCCGGCGATCGCCAGGCGTGTACGCCGGGCGCCACCTACACCGCGCAGCGGGTGGGGGGCGGTGACGCCGGGCCGGCCACCGGAAAGCGGTCCGGTGAAGCCGTCGAGTTCCGCCTCGGAGGCTCACGTGATGACATCCGCGTCCGGGTCACCCTGACCGTCGACGAAGGATGCGCAATGAAGATCGCCGTCACCGATGCCGCACTGCACGACTGAGGAGTGCCGAAGATGCCACACCCACCGCGATCGCGGCGCCCCCAGCCCCTGTCACGGAGGCCCGCAGCCGTCGCGCTGCTGACCGTCGTCGTCCTGAGCGCGGCGCCCGCCTGCACCGAAACCGGATCCGGCTCCGCCACGCGATTCCTGGGCACCGACAGGGTCGCCGTCGCGATGCACAAGGACCTTCCCGGAATTTCCTACAAGATCGGCTACCCGCGATCTGGCTTCGAATCCCTGCTGTACGAGCACCTCAAGGATGAATTCGAGGGCGAAGGCGCCGTTTTCGGTGAACCGACCGACGTGTCGTCCCAGGACCGGATCCCCCAACTGGTGGGGACGCCAGCGGTGGTGGACCTGACGATCGCCTCGTTCTCCATCACCAAAGACCGCATGGACAAGATCGATTTCGTCGGTCCCTACCTCACCACCTACCAGGGCTTCCTCGTCGCGGCCGACGGGCCGGTCATCGCCTCGCAGAGCGACCTCACCGCAGTGGAGAAGGGCGGCGTCTGCGCGTGGGGCGGCACCACCTCGAAGGAGGCGCTCGAAGCCTACGGAGTGACTCCGAACCTCATGCCCGATGCCGCCTCGTGCGAGACCGCCCTCGCGGACGGCAAGGTCACCGCAATCTCCACCGATCAGGCCATCCTCTACGGCTTCGCCCACAAGCACCCCGGCTGGCGCGTGGAGGGTTACAAGATCGGAGGACCCCAGATGTGGGGGATCGGCATGCGCAAGGACCACCGCCAGGACTGCCACAAGCTGGTTTCGTGGCTGAAGGACTACATCGAAAGCAACGCCTGGATCGACGACATCAGATCGTCCCTGCCCACGCTCGAGGAAAAGGAGCCCGACTGGCCCACGACCTACAAACCGACCGCCGCCACCATCGACGCGTACTCCTGCCGCGACAAACCCACTTTCTGACGCACTCCGCCCGACGTCACCCGGTACACCGGCTCCGAGACACCGGCTCCGAGACACCTGAGTCGGTGTTAAGTCCGGTCTTCCTCGGTCTTGATCGCTCGATCGGGGTACTGATCGTCGTCCGGGCTGCTCGATGGGCATGTCCATGTGGAGATGCGGGGCGTGAAGAGAGAGCCGTACCTCAGCGACCTATCGGACGGGCAGTGGGCGTTGATCGAGCCGATGATCACGGCCTGGAAACAGGAGAGGGTGGCGCGGTCGGCGACCGGATCCCGGGTCCTGCGACCTGAGGGAGGTCGTGAACGCGATCTTCTATCAGAACCGGACGGGCTGTCAGTGGCGCTTGTTGCCGCATGACTTCCCGGCCTGGTCGGCGGTGTTCTACTACTTCCGGCTGTGGCGCGAGGACGGGCTTGACCAGCGGATCCAGGAATTCCTTCGCTGCCAGGTGCGGGAGAAGGCCCGCCGATTAGCCCTCCTGGACATCGACGTCGAGGTCGTCCGCTGCAACCCCGCTGATCAGGGCAAAGGTGTCGTTCCGCAGCCGAAGCGGTGGGTGGTCGAGCAGACGAACGGCACGCTGATGCTCCACCGGCGTCTGACCCGTGAATACGACCACCGGCCCGACACCTCCGCCTCACGCGTCTACTGGGCCTCCACCGCGAACATGGCCCGCCGCCTCACCACACCCACCCCCACCTGGCGCGACACCGTCGGCCTTGCCGCGTGAACATCACCGAACTCCTGGTCGACCATCACGGGACGGCCCGGGCGCATGGTGGCGGTCTGCTCGCTGCAAAGAGATCCGGAGCTGGATCGGGCAGGGGTGCGCTGTACGACCGACTGGCGGCAGGTCGCTGTGGTGGCCTCGCCGCATATAGCTTTCACATGCGTCGATGGACCATCGGCGCCGCGGTCCGTACGTCCCGAGCCCGGAGGGTCCCATGCTTTTCGCCAACTCAGATCCGCCCCGCGCCGTCCGCGCACGCATCGGCACTGCGCTGATGATTCTCCCCGCAGCGGTCGCCGCGTTCGTCATCGCTCCGGCATCGCCCGCCAGCGCCGACTCATCCTGCGGCAACGCGCAGGTCTGCGTCTGGACTGGCACCAACTACACCGGCACGAAGACGACGTACGACCTTGCCGACGCGGTCGATCTCAGCTGCGTGAACGTGACGTTCCAATCATTGAAGATCGGTGCCGGCGCGCTGACGACCACGGCGAACCAGTACGGCGAGGAGAACTGCTCCGCCATCGGCAACCAGGAGCTCACCGTCTCAGCGCTGGGTGTACCCTCGGGCAACCCGGAGACCAACAACGTCTTGGGACAGTTCACCGCGCACTCGGTCTCGTTCCTTCAGATCGCCTGACCGGCAAGCGGCGTGGTGGCCCGTTCCTCTTTACGGGTCGCCATGCCGCAAAGCGGCACAGCCAGCTGCCGAAGCCGTTCCGCGGCCACGCCGCCCGGTCTCTTCACGCGCATAGTCCGCCCTGCGCAAGCCCAGCCTCACCGCGGCCTGGCCCGGGCCCAGCGGCACATGCCGGCCCAGGAGCGCGGCCAGGTCCCGGCGGCGAGCCAGGGTCTCGACCTGGTCCGGGTGCACGTCGGGAACTTGGACGCCCCGCCGAGGTAGACCAGAAGGCCGGCCTTCACCAGGTAGCCGACCGCCGAGGCGGTCGCCCTCGGCCGCCAAAGCGGCAGGGGGACCTCCAGCGCCCGCGTCAGCCGGTCCGCCGCCCACCCCGCCGAGCACGGCCCGCGCAGCGCCGCGCGCACCGCCTCCGCCGCCTCGACCACGGCCCGCGACCACCGGCCCGGCCCGGCGTCCGCCGGCTCGGCCAGGCCCGAGCCGGCCGCCCACCACCAGGCCGCCACCGGCACCCGCAACCGCCCGGCCGCCTGGTAGCCGTCGCACACCTCACGCCGCATGCTCACCACGAAACGCACCTCAAACGCACATCACAGCGGCCCGACCATCGGGCCGGGGAGTGTCATGAATTAGGTGGGTTCCTTCCTCGAAGGAGTCATCTGATGGGTACGACGGCGGGTCACACGATCGGGATGGCCGGCGGCGTGTC
>NZ_JBHWVM010000185.1:0-4655 GCF_042736805.1 Streptomyces sp. NPDC060031 | reverse complement strand
GGCCCGACACCGTCGGGCATGCCGGGGCTTTTCGGATCCTGAAGGGTTTCAGAGGTACTGCGCGAAGCCGTCCAGGACGCGCAGGACCTCCGCCTCGGGCTCCGAGGGGAGCTGGAGGACGACTTCCTCGATGCCCAGGGCGGCGTAGTGGGCCATCTTGCCCGGGGTGGGCTGGACGGCGTACGGGACCACCTCCGGCTTGGGGTACGCGGCGCTGGCCTGGACGGAGGAGAACCGGCCGGCGTACGCCGTGGCTCCCTGGAGGCGGCTGTCCTGAAGGACGTAGCCGCCGGCCTTGGTGCGGTTCCCGGCCGGGAGTTCCTCCCACCGGGCGGCGGTCATGAGCGGGCCTCCGGTACGAAGACGCTGACCCGGTACGTGGTCGGGTGCGTCAGGCGGCCGCAGAAGGTGTCCAGCCGGAGCTGCTCCGGGTCGACCACGCCCTCCGTGACCAGGATCTTCCCGGCCTCAGCGGTCGCGGTATACCTCGCGCCGATGCCCTGCGGCCAGCACCCAGACGATGAGTCGGCCGTCCTCGACGGTGTACACCACGCGGTAGTCGCCGACGCGCAGGCGCCAGCGCGACGCGTGGCCCTGAAGGGCCTTGATGTCGAACGCTGCCGTGTCCCCCGCCGTGAGGGCCCTCTGCAATTCGGCGAGCCGGTGCAGGATCCGAAGGGCGTCGGGGCGGGGGACCTTGAGCAAGTCGCGTTGTGCGTGTGAGGTGAACCGGGTGACGTGGCCCATCGGTCACGCCTGCTGGTCGCGGAGGATGGCGGCCATCTCCTCAAGCGAAACGGATCCCTCGACGCCTTCGCCCTCGGCTTCGTCGGCGAGGCTGTTCAGCCAGGCGTCCTCTGCCTCGTCGGCGAGGCGGCGCAGCCGCTGGTACTCGTCGATGTCGATCACGACGGCCTCCTGCTTGCCGCGGCGCGTGATGATCGTCGGCACCCCCTCACGGTGTGCGCGGTCTATGGCGTCCGCGAGGTGACTGCGTACCTCGGCCATGGATTCGATCACGGGCTCACTCATGCCATGAATGTACCAGATGTACATGCCGTACATGAGTGGCGCCCGGGTCACAGGTACTGCGCGAAGCCGTCCAGGACGCGCAGGACCTCCGCCTCGGGCTCCGAGGAGAGCTGGAGGACGACTTCCTCGATGCCCAGGGCGGCGTAGTGGGCCATCTTGCCCGGGGTGGGCTGGACGGCGTACGGGACCACCTGGAGGGACTTGGGGTCGCGGCCCGCGGTTTCCCAGGTCCGGCGCAGCACCGGGAGGGACTCCGTGAGGCCGCCGCCGCCGATCGGGAGCCAGCCGTCGGCGTGGTCGGCGATGGCGGCGAAGAGCTTCGGTCCGGCCTGGCCGCCGATCAGGGTGCGCGGGCCGTGCAGCGGGACGCCCGGGCCGAGCTCGCGCGGGGCCTGGACCGGCTTCGGGTACGCCGCGCTGGCCCGGACGGAGGAGAACCGGCCGGCGTACGCCGTGGGCTGCGGGGCCCACAGGGCGCGCATCAACGCCATGCGGTCGCGGACGAGTTCGCGGCGGGTGCGCCACTCGACACCGTGATCGGCGGCCTCCTCCACGTTCCAGCCGTAGCCGACGCCGAGGGTGACCCGGCCGCCGGAGAGGTGGTCCAGGGTCGCGACCTGCTTGGCGAGGTCGATCGGGTCGTGCTGGGCGACCAGGGTGATGCCGGTGCCGAGGTGGAGCCGCTCGGTCACGGCGGAGGCCTGGCCGAGGGCCACGAAGGGGTCGAGGGTGCGCCCGTACATCTCGGGGAGTTCGCCGCCCATGGGCGCGGCGGTGTCCCGGCTGACCGGGATGTGGGTGTGCTCCGGGAGGTAGAGGCCGGAGAAGCCGCGTTCCTCCAGGGCGCGCGCGAGGCGGACGGGGGAGACGGTGCGGTCGGTGAGGAAGATCGTCGTGGCGATCCGCATGTGGGCTGACACCTCCGTGACGTGGGAGGGCCACGGTACGTCGTGGCGCCGCGAATGGTGAGCGTGCGTCAGCCCCGGGGGTAGCGGGCCAGCCAGCCCGGGGAGGAGACCGCCGGGCCGTGCAGGGCGGGGCCCTGGGTCATCTCCAGGGCGAAGTCGTCGGAGAGTTCCAGGATCGTCGCGCGCCCTTCGAGGTCGGCGAGCCAGGCCGCCGGGAGGGCGGTCTCGCCGTGCAGGGCGCCGAGCAGCGCCCCGCACAGGGCGCCGGTGGCGGTGGAGTCGCCGCCGTGGTTCACGGAGAGGCGCAGGCCGTGCGCGACGTCCTCGGCGACGAGGGCGCAGTACACGGCGACGGCGAGGGCGTCCTCGGCGTCGCGGCCGTCGCCGGGGGAGAGGGACTCGACCATCTTCGGTGACGGGGCGCCCTGGGTGACGGCGGCCACCGCCCGCTGGAGGGCGTCGGTGACGGGCTGGTGGCCGTGGCGGGAGCCGAGCAGGCCGAGGGCGCGCTGGATGGCCGCGTCGAGGGAGTCGCCGCGGGTCAGGCCGTGGACGATGACGGCGAGGGCGCCGGCCGAGAGGTAGGCGGTGGGATGGCCGTGGCTCTGCGCGGCGCACTCGACGGCGAGTTGGAGGACCAGGGCCGGCTCCCAGCCGACCAGCAGCCCGAAGGCGGCCGAGCGGACGGTGGCGGCGGCGTCCCGGGCGGTGGGGTTCTTCGGCTGCTCCAGGGTGCCCAGGGTCTCGTCGGCGAAGCCGGTCATGCAGGCGCGGTCGGGGCCGCGGCGGGCGTAGAGCCACTCCTCCTGCGCGAGCCAGCCGTTGTCCTTGCGGCGCTCGTCGGGGCCCCAGTCGTGCTGGGTGGCCGCCCAGCGCAGGTACGCGCGGTGGACGTCGGTCGGCGGGTGCCAGGCGCCGGTGTCCCGGCGCACGTGGGCCCGTATCAGCCCGTCCACGGTGAACAGGGCCAGCTGGGTGGAGGCGGTGACGGTGCCGCGGCGGCCGTAGGCGGCGGCCGGTTCGGTCAGGCCCTCCAGGCCGTGGGTCTCGCGGATGCCGTCGAGCGAGAGGCCTGCGACGGGCGCGCCCAGGGCGTCGCCCATGGCGGAGCCGAGGAGGGTGCCGCGGACGCGGCTGCGGAAGTCCTGCTGTTCGGCGCGGCCCCACAGGCCGGTGGTCACCGCGGTCCGGCCGCCGAGGGTGTCGCCGGCGCCGGGGCCGTTGCTCGGGCCGAGACCGGCTCTGCGTGATCCGGCCAGCCCGGCCGGGTCCGCGGGCCCCCCCGGGCCCTCATTTTGCGCATGCGTATCCGTCGCCGTGTCCATCGCGATCCCCCTGCCCAGCCCCCGCTTGCTCTGGCGCGCACTGTAGTAGACAGGCTCGATCGAATCCGGAAGTAGTCGGTCATGAGGCCCGGAAGTGAGCACAGAACGGCCGGAATGTGTCCGGGAATGTGCATGGGATCCGTCGCGCACGTGCGGAATCGGCCAGTGGCACGTTTTGCCACTTGCCTTCGGACCGGTCGGTTTCGGCCACGCCGCGTTCACGCGCAGTTCTCCGGCCGCCCACAGCCTCAGAGCCATGAAGAAGGCCATGAAGAAGGCACTGCTCGCCGCGACCACCGTCGCCTCCGCACTCACCGTGTCCCTGGTCGCGGCCCCCGCCGCCACCGCCTCCGGTGCGGACCTCCCCTGGAACGGCCACCACGGCCGGTCCATCCCCTTCACCGAGGCCACCGTCACCGCCGGCGCCGACGGCTCGTACACCCTGAAGTGGACGGCGAAGGGCACCAAGCGGGTCGAGATCAAGGCGAACGGCAAGGTCGTCGCCAGGGGCGGCGCCCAGGGCCAGGCCCTGGTCAAGGGGCTGCCCGCCGCCGACCGCCAGTGGTTCGACTTCAAGCCGGAGCACGGCGCGGGCCTGCGCCTCGCCGACCGCCTGATCAAGCTCGACGGCGCCGTCAACTTCCGCGACGCGGGCGGCTACCGCACCACCACCGGCCAGTGGGTGAAGATGGGCGAGGTCTACCGCTCCGACGCCCTGAACAAGCTCACCGCGAACGACCTGGCCAAGCTCCAGCGCCTGCGAGTCAAGACGGTCTTCGACCTGCGCATGACGGAGGAGCGCACCAAGGACGCCGACCAGGTCCCCGCGGGCGCCACCTACGTCGTCGCCGACGTCTTCGCCGGGTCCCCCGCCTTCCAGACCATGCCCAAGTCGCCCGACGAGGCCGTCAAGGCCATGGTCGACGCCGAAAAGGCCATGGTCTCCGGCGAGGGCGGCAAGAAGGCGTACACGCAGGTCCTCGAAGGCATCGAGCGCGACCGCGGCCGCGCGGCCCTCTTCCACTGCACCGCAGGCAAGGACCGCACCGGCTGGGCCGGCGCCACCCTGCTGACCGCCCTCGGCGTGCCCCGCGAGACCGTCGAGGCCGACTACCTGGCGAGCAACGACTACCGCAAGGCCGCCAACGACGCGGTCCTCTCCCACCTGCCCGCCGCGCAGGCCGCCGTCTACAAGCCGATGCTCGACGTGCGGCCCGAGTACCTGAACGCCGGGTACGACGAGGTCGAGGCCGCGTACGGCTCCTTCGGGCGCTACCTCAAGGACGGGCTCGGCATCGACGCGCGCGAGCTGAAGGAGCTCAAGAAGGACCTGCTGGTCGGCTGATCCGCCGCCGCGCAGGGCGGGAGCCCGGCCGGATGCCTCCCGGCC
>NZ_JBHWVM010000184.1:0-4787 GCF_042736805.1 Streptomyces sp. NPDC060031 | reverse complement strand
AGGATCTTCACCGCGAAACCGGCACCGAAGAGGATCAGAGCGAGCAGAAGAACAAGAAGCAGGGGAACCATAGTTATCAACCTCCGAAGCGCCTTGTGCCCGGCCGCCCTCCGCCCATGCATGCGATTTTTACGTGTTTCTTACTCGCGCAGGGGGGCAGAAGAACGCGCCCGCGTTCCAGCCCGCAGGAGGCCGGCCCGCGCCGAGGTCACCGCGGTGACAGTGCCCAGGTCTGCGGGCCTCGCGCCTCGATGCTGGCTGCCGGGCCGGCATGAACTCCACGGCGGTGCCACCGCAGCCGGCCGCAATGTCCAGCAGCCGGTCCCGTTCCACTCGTCGGCCGCCAGGCCCCACCGGAGCTTGGTCGCGGTCCACTCCGCCCCGTACCTGCACAACGCCGCCGGCAACGGCGGCAGCCACTCCTCCGGGTCCCGGTCCGACTTCGACCGGTTCGAACGCGCAGCCACCGCCACACGCGAGGTCAGCTGACCGAGGTCGTTCGCGTACGCCTCCCGACGCGCCTGACCAGCCCGGGGGTGGTGTCAGCGGCCGTCGCGGCGCCGCTCGTATCGCCACACCGCGTCGAGTTCGTGCTCGTGCGGGGCGCCGGGCGGCGCTGGGCAACCGTGGGGCAGGCGGCCCCCCCGTACCGGTGACGCCTTGGCGGCGTGAACGAAAACACCGTCTGCACGGGCGCGTTGACGTCGTCGCCCGAAGGCCAACGCCAACGTCCCCTCACGATACTGCGCCACCGAAAGTGAGACAGGGCCGGTGATCGTACAGATTTTGCTCCCCTCGGATGAGCCAGGGGCGTCAGAATGGTGCGATGGACCATCGCTTCGTTGGCATCCCGGAGTTGACCGACGTTCCCCGCGTTGCAGTCGTCATCGACGTCATGCGCGCCTTCACCGTGGCTGCCTGGGCCTTCTCACGTGGCGTCGAGAGGATCGTCCTGGCCTCAACGGAGAGTGAGGCACTTGCCTTGAAGGAAAGCCACTCGGGTTGGCTGGCATTGAAGGACGGAGCTCCAGCGGCGGGATTCGACGCGGTGAACTCACCTGGCTTGCTCAGGTCATGCGATTTCGCTGGGCGCACGCTGGTGCAGAAGACGACGGCAGGAACCGTGGGCGCGCTTGCCGTCGCGAACGCGCCGCTGGTCCTGTGCGCGAGCTTCGTGGTGGCCGGCTCGACCTCACGGTTTCTGCAGACCAAAGATTCCGGTCCGGTGACGTTCGTTGTCACCGGCGAGGGAGGCCAGGCCGACGAGGACCTGGCCTGCGCTGAATACATTGGTCAATGTATGGCCGGAGGCGATGTCGAGGCGGCCCCGTATCTCCACCGCGCGAGGACTTCTCGTGCAGCGGCAGAGCTCGCCGGTGGGCTGCGGAGCGGATACCACCCAGACGATGTCGATCTCTGCTTGGAAATCGACAGGTTCTCCTTTGCGATGATGGCTCGCCAGGAAGAGTCCCTAACGGTGCTCCGTCGCGTTGCGGTGCCTGACATCCCGTCCAGTGAGCCTTTTCCAACCTCTTGTTGAGGCGTGGTGAGGGACGAGGGCGGCCTTCACGATGTCGGTGATCCGGTTGGTGCTGCAGCGGAGCTTCCGCAGGACTCGGATGTGTCGGCCGGCGCCTTGGTACGCCTTGTCCGCCCAGCATCACGATGAGCCCCTTCGGCTGCGCCGGATTGAGGTACGGACGCCCGGTGTTCGGGCACGACGGGGCATGGGGTCTCCGTGTGAACGGCCCTGTCAGGGCGGGCAGGCGCCAGAAGGGGCCGATGGCGCACACGCCAGGACCCCGTACGTGACGCGCGACCGCCGGAGCCGACGCACAGCGGCTGCCCCTGTCGCCACAGCGGCTCTCCGCCTCGGCGAGGGGCTCGCCGGCAGAGCGTCGGTCGGGCGAACTCCCCTAGTTCACATGCTCCCTGACAGAAAACCAGCTGCGCCCCAGCCCCGCTAGCAGGCCGCTGACCTGCACCGTCTTTCATCCCAAGATGGAACTGTCCATCATTCGGTCATGCTCTTGCCGGCAAGGCCGCTTCGAGCAAGTATTCCTATCAATCCGATGGGAAAGGTGGGATTCGCTCAGTACGGCTGGCCAAGACGTTGATGCTGCCGGCTCGCGCCAGGCTCGGCACCCGGTGCATGAGCACCGTCTCCCACCCCTCCTGCGCCTCCCAGCAACCGGCCGACGCCACCCAACAACGTTCCGGAGTAGCCGACATGACCACCGCCATCCCCCATGGCACCGCCGTCCGCCCAGCCCCCGCGCCACGCAGCCGCACCCGGGCCTGCCGATGACGCCCATGCGGACGACACCCAGCCCCACCGGCCGCCGATCTGCCGACGAGCAGCGCCACGCGCTCCTGCGTACCGCCCGCGATGTGGCAGACGACCTCGCCGCGGACGCCATCGCCCGCGATCAAGCCGGCAAGCCGCCGACCGACGAGGCGGCCCGGCTGCGCGAGGCCGGCCTGCCGGCGGCCCTCACCCCGCCCGGGCCCGGTCGCGGGGCGGATTGGCGTACCGGATGCGCCGTCATACGGGAGATCGCCGCAGCGGACAGCTCCGTAGGTGACGTACTCGCCCGCCACTACGTACACACCTGGAGCGGACGCTTCTACGCGGATCACCAGCACGCGACCGCCCTCGAAGAGGAGTCGGTGCGCGCGCAGTGGCTGTGGACCGGGGCGGTCCGCACTTCCGCGCCCAACGACGACGCCAAGGGACCAGACCTCACACTGAGGCCGCGCACCACCGGCTACCTGCTGAACGGGCGCCGGTCCGTGGAAACGGCGGTGGCCGCAGCCGACCAGATCGTGGTGGACGCCGTCTGCGCCGCGACCGGTGACGTCCTGGTCGCACGGATCTCACCCGGCGCACGGGGCGTGACCGTCGAACCCGCCCACGATCGCCTCGGGCAGCGGGTCGCCGGCGCGGGTGAGGTCGTCCTGGACCGGGTCGCCATCACGCCGGGGCAGGTACTGGGCCGCCGGCCGCACGACGAGGAGTCGACCGCACCCTTCACCGCGCTCGCGGAGCCGGCGCTCCGGCTCGCCCTGTGCCACGTCGGCCTCGGCATCGCCGAAGGCGCCCTCACCGAAGCACGCGACCTCATCAGGGGTGGCCGCGCACACCGGCTGCCCGGTGAGGACCCGGATCTCTACCTGGCGTACGGGGAACTCGCCTCTGCTGCTCAGACGGCGACCGCCGTGGTCGACCGGGCTACGGAAGTGATGGCGCAGGCTCTCGCCACAGGTCCGCAGCTCGATGCCGAGGTACCCGCGGGCGTCGCCGCTCTGGTCGCCACGGCCGAAGCCGTGGTGTCGAAGGCCACCCTGCACATCACCGCCCGGGTGCTGGAACTCGCCGACGCCCCCGGCCTGGACCGGTTCTGGCGCAACGCCCGAGTCCTGACAGCCCACCGCCCGGTCGCGCACCGCCTGCGTTCCATCGGCGAGCACTACCTCAACGGCTCCCACCGCGCGGTGGCGGCCGCCTTCCATTGACTCACGGCACCACACAGGGCCCGGATCCGCGCCCTGAGCCCCCCGGCTGCCGGGCACGCGTACCTGCCCGGCAGTCTGCGGCCACCCGCGACGGACGCCGGCCGAATCCATGCCAGATAATGTCCCTATGCGGATCTCAGCCAGGGCGGACTACGCGGTACGTGCCGCGTTGCAGCTTGCCGCGTCACAGGATGACGGGCCAGTGAAGGCCGAAGCCATCGCCGACGCTCAGGACATCCCCCACAAGTTTCTCGAGGGCATCCTGAACGACATGCGCCGAGGCGGTCTCGTGCTCAGCCAGCGCGGCGGCAACGGCGGCTACCGGCTCGCCAAGCCCGCCCAGTCCATCAGCATCGCGGATGTCATACGTGTCGTGGACGGCCCGCTCGTCTCGGTGCGCGGGGTCCGCCCACCGGACCTGTCCTACACCGGCCCCGCCCAGTCGCTGCTCCCGCTGTGGATCGCACTGCGGGCCAACGTGCGCGAGATCCTGGACGGCGTGACACTCGCCGACGTCGCGTCATCCAACCTGCCCTCTCAAGTATCGGCACTGGCCGAGACCCCCGGGGCCTGGACCAATCCCTGACCCTCGCCCCACCTGCACTTTCTCGCATCGCGAGATCGCGCCGTCCATCATGCGGTCAACCTCTTGGGGCGGGTGTCCGCCTCTGCCAGGATGCCTACCAACCAGGTGGGAAAACTAGGAATTGAGTGAGGTGGCCGTGCGAACCCTGCACCACGCAGGCCGGATGCTGCCCCTGACCTCCCGCAGGCACATCGACCTGGTCCGTACGTCCAGCGCCATCTGTCAGCCCAGCTGAACACCGTTCCCCGGGCCTGGCTCCGCGCGTGGTGCACCACTGGGCGCTGCCCCGCTCCGCTCTCCGTCGGCCGGGCCGCTCGGCCGACCTCACCGACCGCATGCCGTCGGGCGGCCGTCCGATGTACGGCTCGACGTCCGTCCCGGGGGCGTCCGACATCCTTTCCTCAGTCTGACCGCGATCCCGCCGCCGACGGCCGGGAGCGGGTGCCGTGTGCGCCGACGGCTTCGCGTCGCCCATCTCCGTACCTCTCTGAACACCATCCCGTGAAAGGACACCTCCGTGTCTGCCGCAAGACCGCTCACCACCCTGCGCGCCATCGCCGTCACAGCGACGCTTCCCCTGCTGCTCACCGCCTGCGGCTACGGTTCCGAGGCGAAGAAGGACGAGTCGAAGGACAAGCCGGCCAACGTCGCGGACGCCGGCAAGCCGCTCTCCGCCTCCGAGGTC
>NZ_JBHWVM010000183.1:0-5323 GCF_042736805.1 Streptomyces sp. NPDC060031 | reverse complement strand
CATGACTCGTCCGATCCGCCTGGCCCACAGGCCCGAGGCCGAGCCCCGGGCCAGGCTTCCACATCACGGACTTACACGATCTTTCAGACACGCTCTACGGCCGCCGCGAGGTCGGTCCGGGCGGGGGACAGGAAGGGCGCGTGGGCTGGGTCGGCTTCGGTCAGGCGCTTGCGGCACGCCCCGGCCACCCGCTTCAGCCAGGACCGCCCGGCGGCGTCGAAGGTGGCGTCGGGTTCGCTGCGGGCGTCGCCGCCGACGTACAGGCGGGAAGCTGCGGTCCGCCACAGCGTGGTGAGCGCCTCGTCGGAGAGCGTGGAGTCCAGCAGCCGCTGTACGTCCTCCAACAGTACGGCCGCGTGCGAGGCGGGGGCGTCTCCCGCGTCCTCGCCTATCTGGTCGACGCCGACGGCGTCCTGCCATCGAACCCGGGGTGCTGTTCGAAGGCGACGACCGCCTGGCCGACCGGCGGGTGCTGAACGGGATTGTGTGGAAGCCGTGGACAGGGTCGGCGTGGCGTGATGTGCCGCAGCGGTACGGGCCTTGGCGGACTGGAGGCGGATGAGGAGCGGTTACTTCGAGCTCGGTGCGACGGACGCACGCACGGGTCAGTGCTTGCGTCCGGACGGCGTCGGCGTGGTCTGCACGGCGGTCATGTCGAGCAGGAGCAGGGCATCGTGGTCAGAGGTGCCGGGCTCGGCGGTGTAGACGCCGATGCGCTGATTCGGCGTGCCCTCCAGCTGCATGGACTGGGAGGTCAGTGTGACCGTCCCGACGCGGGGGTGCGCGAAGGTCTTCTGCATGGGCTTGCGGCCGGTGACTTCGTAGCGCTCCCACAGCCCGGCGAAGGGGAAGAGCTTGCGGGCGGCGGGGTGGAGGAAGAGGTAGCGGGCGAGGTTGCGGTGCTTGGCCGGCCAGTCCTCCAGCCCCGCGTACAGGGCGAGGCCGCCGGGGTTCCAGGCCAGCATGTCCATACTGCGACTGATGGCGTAGGCGGGGTTGGGCCGCAGTGACTCCAGGAGCAACTTCAGGTGCGGGCGCACGATGCGGCTCGGGGCCAGCGGCGGCTCGGGCGCGTAGCGGGCAGCGCGGGCAGCGAGCTCGCGCAGGTGCTGGTGCTCTTGGTCGTCCATCTGCAGGGCTCGGGCGAGCGCGTCCAGGACGGAGGGGCTGGGGCGGGTCTCCTTGCCAGGTTCCAGGCGCACGCAGTAGTCGATGCTGATCCCGGCGAGGGTGGCCAGCTCCTCGCGGCGCAGCCCGGGGGTGCGGCGTAGCCCGGGGCCGACGGCGAGGCCGGCCTGCTGGGGGCTGGTCCGGGTGCGGCGGGCGCGCAGGAAGAGGCCCAGTTCCGCGCCCTCGCTGGTGCCGGTGGGGTGCTCGGATGCCATGACTTCAGTGTCACACCGCGCTGACCTGGGCGGCAGTGCGGTGGGGGGCCCTGTCGTTACCCCCGAACAGCCCGGCCTGCCTCCGGACGCGAAAGAGCGCCAGGCTGGGTAGACGACGGCCCGTGCCGCCCCGCAGGGAGCCGGGATCCGGATCGCGGTCCGTGACCGCGTGTCGTGGGGAGCGACGACGGCGCGGCGTCCAGGGTGGGCACAGCCGGAGAAGACGACGGAGCGGAGAGAGCAGATGCGGTACATCAAGCTGCGTGACCTGGAAGTTTCCCGGATCGGTCTGGGCGCGATGGGGATGACCCACGGCTATACCGGGTCCGGTACGGACGAGGCGGAGTCGATCCGTACCGTGCACCGGGCGCTGGAGCTGGGCGTCACGCTGATCGACACCGCCGAGATCTACGGCCCCTACACGAATGAGGAACTTCTCGGCCGGGCGTTGAAGGGTCGGCGTGATCAGGTGGTGCTGGCGACGAAGTTCGGCCTGGTCTCGCACGCGGACGAGGGCCCGTGGAACCTCGACAGCAGCCCCGCCAACATCCGCACGGCCGTCGAAGGATCGCTCAAGCGCCTCGGCACCGACCACATCGACCTCTACTACCAGCACCGGGTCGACCCGGGCACCCCTATCGAGGAGACGGCCGGCGCGGTCGGTGAACTGATCACCGAGGGGAAGGTCCGCGCGTTCGGGCTGTCCGAGGCCGGCCCGGACACCATCCGCCGCGCCCACGCCGTCCAGCCGGTGACCGCGGTGCAGTCGGAGTACTCCCTGTGGACGAGGGGCGTGGAGGAGCGGGTCCTGCCGGTACTGCGCGAGCTGAACGTCGGCCTGGTGCCGTTCTCCCCGCTCGGGCGCGGCTTCCTGACCGGCACGATCCGTTCCACCGACCAGTTCGACCAGGACGACTTCCGGCGCGACAACCCGCGCTTCACCGGCGAGAACTTCCAGCGCAACCTGGCAATCGCCGACGAGGTCCAGGCCGTCGCTGCCGAGGCCGGCGCCACGCCCGCGCAGGTCGCGCTGGCCTGGCTGCTCGCGCAGGGCGACGACATCGCCCCGATCCCCGGCACCAAGCGCGTGACCCGGGTCGAGGAGAACACCGGCGCCGACGGCATCACCCTTACCAGCGAGCAGATCGACAAGCTCAGCAGTCTGCCGCCGGCCGCCGGCGACACCCACACCGAGGCCCAGGCGCAGATGCTCGAACGCTGAACCCCTGCCCCGTCCGGCCGCCCGGCGCTCGCACCCGCCCCAAGGAAGATCCGCATGCAGACCGTCACCCTGAACAACGGCATCGAGATGCCGATCCTCGGCTACGGCGTCTACCAGATTCCGCCGGAACAGACCGAGCAGGCCGTCACCGACGCCCTCGCGGCGGGCTACCGGCTCCTCGACACCGCGGCCGCCTACGGCAGCGAGGAAGCCGTCGGCCGCGCCATCAAGAACAGCGGGGTCGCGCGGGAGGAACTGTTCGTCACCACCAAGCTGTGGGTCCAGGACGCACCAGCCCAGGACAACACCCGCCGCGCCCTGGAGACGTCCCTGGCCAAGCTGGGCCTGGACCACCTCGACCTGTACCTGATGCACCAGCCCTACGGCGACGTGTACGGGCAGTGGCGCTCTATGGAGGCCGCCAACCGGGAAGGCCTGGCCAAGGCTATCGGTGTCGCCAACTTCTACCCCGACCGGCTCCTGGACCTCATCCTCAACAACGAGATCGCCCCGGCGGTCAACCAGATCGAGACCCACCCCTTCTTCCAACGCACCACCGACCACGACCTGATGCGCGAGCACGGCGTCCAGCACCAGTCCTGGGGTGGCTTCGCCGAAGGCAAGAACGACCTGTTCACCCACCCCGTCCTGAGCGAGATCGGCACGGCGCACGACAAGTCCGCGGCCCAGGTCGTACTCCGCTGGCTGATCCAGCGGGACATCGTCACCATCCCCAAGTCGGTCAGCCCCGACCGTATGGCGCAGAACTTCGACGTCTTCGACTTCGCACTCACCGACCAGCAGATGGCCCAGAACACCGACCTCGACACCGGCACGACGCTGTTCTTCGACCACCACGACCCCGGGATGGTCGCCTGGCTCAGCAAGCGCCGCCTGGCCAGCTGAGCAGCAGGAGTTTCCGGCCCGACGCTCCACCGACGGCCGACCGGGTACCCCGAGCGGGCGCCCGCGGTACCCGGTCGGCACTCGTTCCGCCTCATCGGTTCACGGGAGCAGTCCACCGTGACCACGCCACAGCACAGCATCGCCGGACCGTCTCGGCGCACCGTTCTGCGCGGAGCGCTGCTGGCAGGAGCCACCCTCGTGACCGGATCCCCCGTCGCCTTCCGCATCGACCTGGCCCAGGAGGGCGATGAGGACCTTCTCCCAGGCGCCGTCGGCGGCCCCTTCCGCAGCCGGCTTCCACTAGCCGACGCCTCGGGCAGGTCCATCCACGGCGTCCCGGTGCGGTACTTGAACGCGATAGCGTTGATCACCTGACGGTAATCCCGCCTCCGCCCACCCCGCGAGGCGGCCGAAACCAACGATCAGATGATCCGAAGGAATCGGCCTGGACGGTGCCCTCGGCCAGGACTTCGGAGCGGTCCTTGTGGGCATCCTCGGGCCATGGCCCTGAAAATATCGTGGCTGAACCACGCGATCGCCGATGCCGGTCTCGTCACCGTGTACTGGTTCCCTGAGGAGGCCGCGGAGGCCGAGGGCGCCGTCCCGGGCCTGCTGGGCTCCTCGCGCGTGTCGCGCACCCGCGTGCAGGTGGCCAGCACCCCGCAGGAGGTGACCGCCTGGAATGCCGCCGCCCTCGCCTACTTGGGTGAACTCGCTCCTGTCATAGGGGAGTTGGAGCGGGTCGAGGAGCGTGTCCGGCGATGGCGCAGGCGGTTGGTGAGCCGGCGGTGGGCCGAGGCGACGTACGGGAGGGCCAAGGCGGCCTTCCTGGACCGGGTGGAGCCCGCGGCAGCCATCTACCGGCCGGTGCGGGAGGCGGTGGAGCGGCGGATCGCCGAACAGGAGGCCCAGCGTATCGAGGAGGGCCGACGTGCCTACCGGGAACAGGAACGGCGGCGGGCGGAGGCCCGGGCCCGATTCGAGGAGTGGGAGTGGCGCCAGGCGGCCGCAGACCGGCCGCTGCCCGGCGGGAGCACTCCGCGGGAGCTGGCGGCGCGGGGCGAGACACCGCAGGCCTGGCCCGCCGAGCTGCGAGAGACGGTCGGTGACACCGACGCCTGGTGGCAGCGCGTCCGCGCCTCGGTCCGCAACCAGCGGGCCCGCGAGGAGGCCGTACAGAAGGTGGCCGGGGTGATCACCGCGACCGCGGCGGCCCTGGAGGCGGCCGGCCGGCCCGGCATCAGCGCTGTCAAGGACAGGCCGTACGAGGTGCGCCACGGCTGGTGGGTGCTCTTCACGTGGTCCGGCCTGCCGGACGTCACCTGGCTCAGGACACCGCCGGACATGCCGATGGGACACCTGTACGCAGGGCAGTGGCGCGACGACTCGTACCACCCGGACCGGATCCTTCTCATGCGGAGGCCGTCCGGTGCCTACGGTCTGGCGGTCGTGACCAGTGAGAGAATCGCGAACGGACTGGCCACCCGGTACGGGTGGTGGGAATGGGAGATCGAACGGTTCGCGCAGGCACTGGTCCCCGACGGGCTCGTCTACCACACGACCCACACGTTCGAGCTCGCGGTGCGCCTGCGCATCACCGACCACGCCGACCCGGCCGTCTTCGTACCGTACGCCGACGCGGTCGCACGCCGCGCGACCGCGGCCTTCCGGACGGTGGCGGCCGGTCGGGCCTGGCCTGATCCGAAAGGCACGGCCTAGCTGTATTGCCCCGGGAGGTTGTGGACGGGTGATCGAGGTCTCGGCTGAGGAGTCTTGAACGGGTGAGGGCCTTCCGGGTTCGGTGTGGATT
>NZ_JBHWVM010000182.1:2702-5373 GCF_042736805.1 Streptomyces sp. NPDC060031 | reverse complement strand
AAGGAAGCGTCCGTTCCTTGAGAACTCAACAGCGTGCCAAAAATCAACGCCAAAAGTTGATACCCCGTCCATTTCGGTGGATGAGGTTCCTTTGAAAAAGACCTGTAAGGCAGCCTTCGGGCGGTACTTGCAGGCAATTACACAGCGAGGACGCAGTGGACGGTCGGTCTTATTCCGACATGACTGTCCCGCTCTAAGTGCGTGTGCACCCGATTACGGGTAAACATTCATGGAGAGTTTGATCCTGGCTCAGGACGAACGCTGGCGGCGTGCTTAACACATGCAAGTCGAACGATGAAGCCCTTCGGGGTGGATTAGTGGCGAACGGGTGAGTAACACGTGGGCAATCTGCCCTTCACTCTGGGACAAGCCCTGGAAACGGGGTCTAATACCGGATAATACTCCTGCCTGCATGGGCGGGGGTTGAAAGCTCCGGCGGTGAAGGATGAGCCCGCGGCCTATCAGCTTGTTGGTGGGGTAATGGCCCACCAAGGCGACGACGGGTAGCCGGCCTGAGAGGGCGACCGGCCACACTGGGACTGAGACACGGCCCAGACTCCTACGGGAGGCAGCAGTGGGGAATATTGCACAATGGGCGAAAGCCTGATGCAGCGACGCCGCGTGAGGGATGACGGCCTTCGGGTTGTAAACCTCTTTCAGCAGGGAAGAAGCGAAAGTGACGGTACCTGCAGAAGAAGCGCCGGCTAACTACGTGCCAGCAGCCGCGGTAATACGTAGGGCGCAAGCGTTGTCCGGAATTATTGGGCGTAAAGAGCTCGTAGGCGGCTTGTCACGTCGGATGTGAAAGCCCGAGGCTTAACCTCGGGTCTGCATTCGATACGGGCTAGCTAGAGTGTGGTAGGGGAGATCGGAATTCCTGGTGTAGCGGTGAAATGCGCAGATATCAGGAGGAACACCGGTGGCGAAGGCGGATCTCTGGGCCATTACTGACGCTGAGGAGCGAAAGCGTGGGGAGCGAACAGGATTAGATACCCTGGTAGTCCACGCCGTAAACGTTGGGAACTAGGTGTTGGCGACATTCCACGTCGTCGGTGCCGCAGCTAACGCATTAAGTTCCCCGCCTGGGGAGTACGGCCGCAAGGCTAAAACTCAAAGGAATTGACGGGGGCCCGCACAAGCAGCGGAGCATGTGGCTTAATTCGACGCAACGCGAAGAACCTTACCAAGGCTTGACATATACCGGAAAGCATTAGAGATAGTGCCCCCCTTGTGGTCGGTATACAGGTGGTGCATGGCTGTCGTCAGCTCGTGTCGTGAGATGTTGGGTTAAGTCCCGCAACGAGCGCAACCCTTGTCCTGTGTTGCCAGCATGCCCTTCGGGGTGATGGGGACTCACAGGAGACCGCCGGGGTCAACTCGGAGGAAGGTGGGGACGACGTCAAGTCATCATGCCCCTTATGTCTTGGGCTGCACACGTGCTACAATGGCCGGTACAATGAGCTGCGATACCGTGAGGTGGAGCGAATCTCAAAAAGCCGGTCTCAGTTCGGATTGGGGTCTGCAACTCGACCCCATGAAGTCGGAGTTGCTAGTAATCGCAGATCAGCATTGCTGCGGTGAATACGTTCCCGGGCCTTGTACACACCGCCCGTCACGTCACGAAAGTCGGTAACACCCGAAGCCGGTGGCCCAACCCGTAAGGGAGGGAGCTGTCGAAGGTGGGACTGGCGATTGGGACGAAGTCGTAACAAGGTAGCCGTACCGGAAGGTGCGGCTGGATCACCTCCTTTCTAAGGAGCACAGTACCGATTGCAGACAAATGTTCTGCACGGTCAGCTCATGGGTGGAACGTTGATTAGTTGGCACGGTTTCCAAAACATCCTGTAAGTACTGCTTCGGCGTGGAAAACAGTGATGGTGGCGGGGATCGTGCTTGGCACGTTGTTGGGTATCTGAGGGTACGGCCGAAAGGCTGTCCTTCTGCGATGCCGGCCCCAGTGAACTCGCCAGCTTGTCTGGTGGGGTGATGGGTGGCTGGTCGTTGCTTGAGAACTACACAGTGGACGCGAGCATCTGTAGGCCAAGTTTTTAAGGGCACACGGTGGATGCCTTGGCACCAGGAACCGATGAAGGACGTGAGAGGCCGCGATAGGCCCCGGGGAGCTGCCAACTGAGCTTTGATCCGGGGGTGTCCGAATGGGGAAACCCGGCAGTCGTCATGGGCTGTCACCCACTGCTGAACACATAGGCAGTGTGGAGGGAACGCGGGGAAGTGAAACATCTCAGTACCCGCAGGAAGAGAAAACAACCGTGATTCCGGGAGTAGTGGCGAGCGAAACCGGATGAGGCCAAACCGTATGCGTGTGATACCCGGCAGGGGTTGCGCATGCGGGGTTGTGGGAATTCTTTTGACCGGTCTGCCGGCCGGTCGGCGAGTCAGAAACCGTTGATGTAGTCGAAGGACATGCGAAAGGTCCGGCGTAGAGGGTAAGACCCCCGTAGACGAAACATCAGCGGCTTGCTTAAGAATCTCCCAAGTAGCACGGGGCCCGAGAAATCCCGTGTGAATCTGGCGGGACCACCCGCTAAGCCTAAATATTCCCTGGTGACCGATAGCGGATAGTACCGTGAGGGAATGGTGAAAAGTACCGCGGGAGCGGAGTGAAATAGTACCTGAAACCGTGTGCCTACAAGCCGTGGGAGCGTCGCTC
>NZ_JBHWVM010000182.1:1311-2606 GCF_042736805.1 Streptomyces sp. NPDC060031 | reverse complement strand
GGGGTCGTGACTGCGTGCCTTTTGAAGAATGAGCCTGCGAGTTAGCGGTGTGTAGCGAGGTTAACCCGTGTGGGGAAGCCGTAGCGAAAGCGAGTCCGAATAGGGCGATTGAGTTGCACGCTCTAGACCCGAAGCGGAGTGATCTAGCCATGGGCAGGTTGAAGCGGAGGTAAGACTTCGTGGAGGACCGAACCCACCAGGGTTGAAAACCTGGGGGATGACCTGTGGTTAGGGGTGAAAGGCCAATCAAACTCCGTGATAGCTGGTTCTCCCCGAAATGCATTTAGGTGCAGCGTCACGTGTTTCTTGCCGGAGGTAGAGCACTGGATAGGCGATGGGCCCTACCGGGTTACTGACCTTAGCCAAACTCCGAATGCCGGTAAGTGAGAGCGTGGCAGTGAGACTGTGGGGGATAAGCTCCATGGTCGAGAGGGAAACAGCCCAGAGCATCGACTAAGGCCCCTAAGCGTACGCTAAGTGGGAAAGGATGTGGAGTCGCAGAGACAACCAGGAGGTTGGCTTAGAAGCAGCCACCCTTGAAAGAGTGCGTAATAGCTCACTGGTCAAGTGATTCCGCGCCGACAATGTAGCGGGGCTCAAGCGTACCGCCGAAGTCGTGTCATTGCAGCAATAGGGCCAACGCCCGCTGTGATGGGTAGGGGAGCGTCGTGTGCCGGGTGAAGCAGCAGCGGAAGCTAGTTGTGGACGGTTCACGAGTGAGAATGCAGGCATGAGTAGCGATACACACGTGAGAAACGTGTGCGCCGATTGACTAAGGGTTCCTGGGTCAAGCTGATCTGCCCAGGGTAAGTCGGGACCTAAGGCGAGGCCGACAGGCGTAGTCGATGGACAACCGGTTGATATTCCGGTACCCGCTTTGAAACGCCCAATATCGAATCAGGCGATGCTAAGTCCGTGAAGCCGTTCCGGACCCTTCGGGGAAAGGAAAGTGGTGGAGCCGACGAACCAGACTTGTAGTAGGTAAGCGATGGGGTGACGCAGGAAGGTAGTCCAGCCCGGGCGGTGGTAGTCCCGGGGTAAGGGTGTAGGCCGAGGGGTAGGCAAATCCGTCCCTCATTAAGGCTGAGACCTGATGCCGAGCCGATTGTGGTGAAGTGGATGATCCTATGCTGTCGAGAAAAGCCTCTAGCGAGTTTCATGGCGGCCCGTACCCTAAACCGACTCAGGTGGTCAGGTAGAGAATACCGAGGCGTTCGGGTGAACTATGGTTAAGGAACTCGGCAAAATGCCCCCGTAACTTCGGGAGAAGGGGGGCCATCACTGGTGATCGGATT
>NZ_JBHWVM010000182.1:0-1213 GCF_042736805.1 Streptomyces sp. NPDC060031 | reverse complement strand
TTACTCCGTGAGCTGGGGGTGGCCGCAGAGACCAGCGAGAAGCGACTGTTTACTAAAAACACAGGTCCGTGCGAAGCCGTAAGGCGATGTATACGGACTGACGCCTGCCCGGTGCTGGAACGTTAAGGGGACCGGTTAGTGCGCTTTCGGGCGTGCGAAGCTGAGAACTTAAGCGCCAGTAAACGGCGGTGGTAACTATAACCATCCTAAGGTAGCGAAATTCCTTGTCGGGTAAGTTCCGACCTGCACGAATGGCGTAACGACTTCTCGACTGTCTCAACCATAGGCCCGGTGAAATTGCACTACGAGTAAAGATGCTCGTTTCGCGCAGCAGGACGGAAAGACCCCGGGACCTTTACTATAGTTTGATATTGGTGTTCGGTTCGGCTTGTGTAGGATAGGTGGGAGACTTTGAAGCAGCCACGCCAGTGGTTGTGGAGTCGCCGTTGAAATACCACTCTGGTCGTGCTGGATGTCTAACCTCGGTCCGTGATCCGGATCAGGGACAGTGTCTGATGGGTAGTTTAACTGGGGCGGTTGCCTCCTAAAGAGTAACGGAGGCGCCCAAAGGTTCCCTCAGCCTGGTTGGCAATCAGGTGTTGAGTGTAAGTGCACAAGGGAGCTTGACTGTGAGACCGACGGGTCGAGCAGGGACGAAAGTCGGGACTAGTGATCCGGCGGTGGCTTGTGGAAGCGCCGTCGCTCAACGGATAAAAGGTACCCCGGGGATAACAGGCTGATCTTCCCCAAGAGTCCATATCGACGGGATGGTTTGGCACCTCGATGTCGGCTCGTCGCATCCTGGGGCTGGAGTCGGTCCCAAGGGTTGGGCTGTTCGCCCATTAAAGCGGTACGCGAGCTGGGTTTAGAACGTCGTGAGACAGTTCGGTCCCTATCCGCTGCGCGCGCAGGAATATTGAGAAGGGCTGTCCCTAGTACGAGAGGACCGGGACGGACGAACCTCTGGTGTGCCAGTTGTCCTGCCAAGGGCATGGCTGGTTGGCTACGTTCGGGAGGGATAACCGCTGAAAGCATCTAAGCGGGAAGCCTGCTTCAAGATGAGTATTCCCACCTCCTTGAGAGGGTAAGGCTCCCAGTAGACGACTGGGTTGATAGGCCAGATGTGGAAGCCCGGTAACGGGTGGAGCTGACTGGTACTAATAGGCCGAGGGCTTGTCCTCAGTTGCTCGCGTCCACTGTGTTAGTTCTGAAG
>NZ_JBHWVM010000181.1:0-5468 GCF_042736805.1 Streptomyces sp. NPDC060031 | reverse complement strand
CCGCAGTGGTGCGGGACGCGGCCTTCGCCGTTGCCGGGGGAACTCAGTGGAAGAAGTGCCGGGTCCCGGTGAAGTACATCGTCACGCCCGCCGCCTTGGCGGCCTCGACGACCTGCTCGTCACGGACCGAACCGCCCGGCTGGACCACGGCCTTGATGCCCGCGGCCGTCAGGATCTCCAGGCCGTCCGGGAACGGGAAGAACGCGTCCGAGGCGGCGTACGAGCCGTGCGCGCGCTCGGCGCCCGCCCGCTCGACGGCCAGCTTCGCCGAGTCCACGCGGTTGACCTGGCCCATGCCGACGCCGACCGAGGCGCCGTCCTTGGCGAGCAGGATCGCGTTGGACTTGACCGCGCGGCAGGCCTTCCACGCGAAGGCCAGCTCGGCGAGCTCCTCTGCGGACAGGGCGTCGCCGGTGGCGAGGGTCCAGTGGGCCGGGTCGTCGCCCTCGGCCTGGAAGAGGTCGCTCTGCTGGAGCAGCGCGCCGCCGCTGATGGGCTTGAGGTCGCCCGGCTGGTGCGGGGTGCCGTCCACCTTCAGCACGCGGATGTTCTTCTTCTTGGCCAGGATCTCGACCGCGCCGTCCTCGTAGGCGGGGGCGGCGATGACCTCGGTGAAGATCTCCGCGACCTGCTCGGCGAGCTCGACGGTCACCGGGCGGTTGACGGCGATGACGCCGCCGAAGGCCGACAGCGGGTCGCAGGCGTGCGCCTTGCGGTGGGCCGCGGCGACGTCCTTGTCCACGGCGATCCCGCACGGGTTGGCGTGCTTGATGATCGCGACGCAGGGCTCTTCGTGGTCGAAGGCGGCGCGGCGCGCGGCCTCGGTGTCCACGTAGTTGTTGAAGGACATCTCCTTGCCGTGCAGCTGCTCGGCGTTGGCGAGCCCGCCCGGCTGGCCGTCCGTGTAGAGGGCCGCTGCCTGGTGCGGGTTCTCGCCGTAGCGGAGGGTGGACTTGCGCTCCCAGGCGCCGGCCAGGAACTCGGGCAGCACGGCCTCGGGCTCCGGGGCGTACGCGTTCGTGAACCAGGAGGCCACGGCGACGTCGTACGCGGCGGTGTGCTGGAAGGCCTCGGCCGCCAGGCGCTTGCGCGCGGTGAGGTCGAAGCCGCCGCCCTGGGCCGCCGCGATCACGTCGGCGTAGCGGTCGGGGCTGGTCACGACGGCCACCGAGGGGTGGTTCTTGGCCGCGGCGCGGACCATCGACGGGCCGCCGATGTCGATCTGCTCGACGCACTCGTCCGCAGTGGCACCCGACTGGACGGTCTCCAGGAAGGGGTACAGGTTGACGACGACCAGGTCGAAGGGCTCCACGCCCAGCTCGGCGAGCTGGTTGCGGTGGTTTTCCAGGCGCAGGTCGGCGAGGATGCCGGCGTGGACGCGCGGGTGCAGGGTCTTGACCCGGCCGTCCAGGCACTCGGGGAAGCCGGTCAGCTCCTCGACCTTGGTGACGGGCACACCGGCAGCCGCGATCTTGGAAGCGGTGGAGCCGGTGGAGACGAGCGCGACGCCCGCCTCGTGCAGGCCGCGGGCCAGCTCTTCCAGTCCCGTCTTGTCGTAGACACTGACGAGCGCACGCCGGATCGGCCGCTGGGTCGTGGTCGGGTCGTTGCTCTCTACGGCGGTCACTGGATTGTTACCTTTCGTCCCTCAATGTGGTAGCCGTGCCGGGCCAGGCGCCCCACGACATCGACGAGCAGCTCGCGCTCGACTTCCTTGATGCGCTCATGGAGAGCGGCTTCGTCCTCTTCGTCGCGGACCTCGACGACACCCTGGGCGATGATCGGACCGGTGTCCACGCCGCCGTCCACGAAGTGGACCGTGCAGCCGGTGACCTTGGCTCCGTACGCGAGGGCGTCCCGTACGCCGTGCGCACCGGGGAAGGCCGGCAGCAGCGCGGGGTGGGTGTTGATGAACCGGCCGCCGAAGCGGTCGAGGAACTCCTTGCCCACGATCTTCATGAACCCGGCCGACACGACGAGGTCCGGCGCGTGCGCGGCGGTCGCCCCGGTGAGGGCGGCGTCCCATTCCTCGCGGCTGCCGTAGGCCTTGACCGGGCACACGAAGGTGGGGATGCCCGCCTTCTCGGCCCGCTCCAGGCCGACGATGTCCTCGCGGTCGGCTCCCACGGCGACGACTTCGGCTCCGAAGCCCTCGGCTCCGCCGGGGTGGGCGTCGATGGCGTCGAGCAGGGCCTGGAGGTTGGTGCCGGAACCGGAGACCAGCACGACCAGGCGGGAGGCGGCCATGGGAGGCCCTTTCTCGCGGAAACTCGGGAACTCGCGGGGAAATGCGGCGTTCGTCTTGTGTGGTCATACGAAACTTCGGGTCACCGGTATACGGGGGACCATACGAAGCCGCCGACCGCCTGCAACGATACCGGCACACCGGACGGCCCCCGAGGGACGGGGGGACGGCCGGGCGGTAGCGTCTGGCGTACAAGCCGCAAACAGGCCGCCGACGTCCCCAAGACGTCCATGACACAGGGGAAGAAACACACCCGATGCCGGACCGCCGCCAGCCTGACCCCTCGACCGACGACAACCCCTTCGCGGCGCCCCCGGAAGGCCGGCCCGACCAGCCCTGGCAGCCGCGGGGCGGGGGTGACGGCGACCGGCAGGAACCGGGGCAAGGCCCCGGGTCCGGGCCCGGCTCGGGCTCGGGCTCCGGCTCCGGCTTCGGCTCCGGCGGCCCGGCGCGGTGGGACCCGACGGATCCGATCCAGCGGCGGGCGCGGTACGCGCTGCTGGCGGGCATGTGGGGCTTCTTCTTCGGGATCTTCGGAATCCCGTCGGTGGGCCTGCTGCTGGGCGCCCTCGCGCTGTACTGGGGGATCACCTCGCTCCGGGGCGTGCCGGCGCCGGCGGCCGCGACGAGGGCTTCCGTGGACGATGTGGAAGGCGTCGCGCCGGCTGCGACGCCGGCTCCGGCGTCGGCCCAGGGCGGCCTGGCGGCGCTCGGGGCCGCCGCCCGGCCGCAGCGCACGGCGGCGGTGAGCGGCCTGGTCACCGCTTCGCTGGCGGTGCTGCTGGCGCTGAGCTCGTACGCGCTGCAGTTCGCGTACAAGGACTTCTACGTCTGCCGCGACGACGCCCTGACGAAGACGGCGGAGCTGCAGTGCAACGACCTGCTGCCGGACAACTTCATCGGCAAGATGCTCAAGGTGCAGCGGTAGCGGGAGCCCGTGCCCGTCAGACGCGTCCCGGATCGGCGCCGGGCTTGCGGCGGGACAGCACCCGGGCGCCCGTGACCGCGGGAACCGGCGGGGGCGGCGGCGGAGCGGGCGGCTTCGCCGGGAGGGGGGCCGGGGTCAGGTCCAGCCTCAAGCCGGGCAGGACGGTCACCGTCCGGGGCGGCTTGGGCGGTGCCGTCGGCGCGACCGCCACCGGTGGGGCGGCCGGGGTGTCCACGGGCTCCGGGGCGTCCACAGGCTCCCGCTCCGGAATGTCCACAGGCTGGGGATCCGGGGCGGGCTCGGGCCTCGCGGCGGGTTCCGCCGGCGCGAAGTCGGGGATCAGGGTGCTCGCCGCGCGGCGCAGCGCCGCCCAGCGGACCTCCCGTACGCCGCTGTCGTGCCACTCGTCGTCCTCGGCGGCGGCCAGGCCCGGGGCCGGCCGGTTGCGCCAGGCGTGCACGGCCACCGCCACCGGGACCGCGAGCGCCAGGCTCCACCCCAGGGCGGCGGCACCCGTCTGCCACCACACCGGCCCGAAGTCCGCCAGCCCCCGCGAGCCCATCGGCCCCGCCGAAGCCGCCGCGAGCCCGGTCATCGCCAGCCCGCAGACCAGTGAGCCCAGGGCTGCGGTGAGCGCGGTCTCCCCGTACGAGACCTCGCGCGCCCGGCGTACCGCGAACCAGCCCACCGCCAGCCCGGCCACCACCGGCACCACGGCCGCGGCCCAGGTCAGCAGCGTGCCGGGACCCGCCGGCGGCAGCGCCGCGAGCAGCGGGAACCGGGGCAGCGAGGGCGAACCGCCGAAGCCGAGCGGGGTGGCGGCTTCGCCCGCGCCGAGGGCGAAGCCGGGGCCGAGGGCGTAGGACGCGCCCCAGACCATGGCGTTCGGGATCAGGGCGAGGGCGAGCAGCAGTGCGGCGAAGCGGCCCGACCAGACGCCGGTGAGCGACAGGAAGGACCCCTGCACCTCCGCTCCGTGCCAGGCGAGCGAGGCGCCGACGAGCAGGGCCCCGCCGCCCAGGAGGACGAGGGTTCCGCCGGCTCCGGCGCGCAGCGCGAGCGCGTAGCGGGGACGCCTGGCCCAGCCGGGCAGCGGTCCGAGCGGGCGTCCCCGGGCCTCCCACGCCCCGCCGGCGGCGGCGAGCGCGGCGACCAGCGGGAGGTGCCAGGCCGCGCTGAGCGGGTCGGCGGGCATGGGGCCCCCGGCCGCGTACACGGTGGCCAGGGCTCCGACCCCGAGGTACCCGCACAGGACGGCGGAGAAGACGACGCTCGTGGGCAGCTCCTCCTCGCCGTTCTCCCCGGGGGCGCTCCCGAGGCGGGCCGCACGGCGGATGAGCAGGGCGGGCAGGGCAACGAGCAGGAGCGGGGTCATGCCGACCGGGGCCGGCACCCCCGAGAGGGTCTCGTACCTGATCAGCTCGGTCCCGTGGGCGAGCAGCCACAGCCCGGCGGCCAGGTGCAGGGCCCCGCCGGGGCCGCTGTCGGGGTACGGGGAGCTGATCCACAGCACGATGACGAGCACGGCGAGGAAGCCGAGCCCGAGTCCGGCGGCCACGGCGCCGCCCAGCACACAGGCGGCGGCCCGCGAGGCCGTCGGCAACGGGGTCCCGCGTTCGGTCACTTGGGTCACCCCGCCATGGTGCCAACGACACGCGCTATGGGCGGGTAACAGGCGAATGTCCGTGGTGTCGCCCAATATACGTTTATGTACTTTTTTGCTCAGGGCGTCCGGGCCGCGGGGAGTGTGGCATGACACAAAACGCCACGGAGCCGGGCCTCCCCGCCCCGAAGGAACGCCGGCGCCTGCGCGAAGCGGCGGACCTGACGCACGAGGAGATCGCGGAAGCGGTGGGCGTCACCGCGACCACCGTCCGCTCCTGGGAATCCGGCCGCACGGACCCCCGGGGCCGCACACGCGAGGCCTACGCCGAACTCCTCTCCCGCCTGTCCACGACCCCGGCCCCCGTGCCGCCGGACCCCCCTGACACGGCGGCCGCGCCCCACACCGCCGAAGCGGCGCCTCCGGCCCCCGAGAATCCCGAGCCGGCCGCCGCGCCGAGCGATCCAGAAGCGGCGGCGCCCGGGGCGACCCCCGCGCCCAGCGCTGCCGAAGCGTTGGCGCCCTCCCCTGGGGGTACCGAACCGGCCACCGCGCCGAGCGATCCCGAAGCGGCGGCGCCCGGCGCAATCCCCGCGCCCAGCGCTGCCGTTTCGGCGCCGACGCCCGGCGCGCCGCCCGCGCCCGGGGGTCCCGGGGCTGCGCCCGCGCCCGGGCCCGCCTGCGCCTGTCTC
>NZ_JBHWVM010000180.1:0-5510 GCF_042736805.1 Streptomyces sp. NPDC060031 | reverse complement strand
ACGTCTCCTACGACCCCTTCAACCGACCACTGGACCTGCTGAACATCCCCTGACCAGCCGGTCTACATAAGCACCGCGACTTTGAAACGCCCCTGTGACAGATACGGCCGCGCAAGCCCGGGCACGCTGGTCCGTGATGACGCGGCTGCCCCTCTTGACTACCGGATTTCCGTCGAGACCGGGTCGAGGAAGAAGAGGCACTGCTTCGCGTTGAATTCGCCCACTTCGGCTACGAAGCGGAACTTATCGCCCGCGCGGACGGTGGCGGGGATCTCCGGGCCGGTCAGTTTCAGGTCGAGGATGTTGACGTCCTCGTACTTGAAGGCCGGGCCGATCCCCGTGTTCGGTCCCTTGTCGCCTGGGCCCAGGAGGAAGTCGTAGCGGGTGTCGTAGTCACCGTGGGGCGCCATGTGCGCGATCGAGCCGTCGAAGGCGACCGTCTTGCCCTTGTACTTGGTCGCGAAGTCCGGGTTCGCGCTGTCGCAGGAGTCCGGCGTCTTCAGCAGCGCCGCGAACTCCCGGTTGTTCTGAGGCGTGATCACCTCAGCGGAAGCCGACCCGGGCGTGGTCGGAGTCGACGTGGCGGAGCGCTCTGCGCTCTAGCCAAGTCGGGGCATCAGGCCCACACCGGCTACGTCGGGCCAACGGCGAGAACGACGGAGCCCTGCTGGCCAGGGGCATGCCAGGGAAAGCCATCCCTGTCGCGAAAGGCGCGTGGTAAGCGCAGACTGGGACTTGCGGGTGGCGTCGCCGTCTCAGTACGCCATTGCTCCTGGTGCAGGAGAATCCCATGTCTCTCTTATACGATGACTTCACCACCGGCGCGGCCGGCTTCTCCGTATCTCCGTTGGCCATCGAGACCCATTATCAGTCGGGTTCGGTTCCGGGCGGGGTGCGTTCGACGACATTGCGCAACGCCTTGTCTCCCAAGGGAACACCTGCGCGCTTGGACGTAGGCGGCGCGGGCCGCCTCCGCCTCACGCTCGACGCCGAACAATACGCCCGCCTCGAAATCGCCTTCGGGATCAGCCCGGATGGCACGGTTGCCGATCTCGGACTCAATCTTCACGAGGGTGGTGCCGACCGAATCCGAACCACGATCTCGCACCTTGACGACACCGTCGTCAACTTCAATATCTCGATAGGAACATCGGCCGGCTATTCGTCCGCAGGCAAGAACGCCCGCGAGGGTCGGGTCGACTTCTTGTTCTCAGAGTTCGCCGGCCCCGCGGGCCAGGATTTCACGCATGTCAATTTCATCGTCTTTGTCTTCACCGTCAGAGGAAGTATGGCGCTGGATGGCGTCGAATTACGACACACACCTCCGGCTCGCGAGGCGAAGTTCGGCGACCAGATCAAGAGCGGGGGGCTGGCGGCACTCGGCGGATCAGTCGAGTTGATCATCCACGACGATGGAACATCGCAGTGGAGCGGCCATGCCCACGACAGCGGGCTGGATGGCTACAGCTACGGCGTCAGTGGAATTCTGAGCAGCAGCAGCGGAAAGGTCGTCGCCTACTCTCACCATGGCGAAGTCTCCGGGACGCTCAGTATTTCCGGGTCGCGCAGCGACGATTGGAACGAATCCCACCCCGCGCAGCCCCTTCTCACGAAGTACTTCTCCGAATTCGCCACCGGCGAATTCCACGCCTCGACTGCCTATGCCAGTGACATCGGCTCGACGCTGGAGAGCGCCTTCAGTTCCATCACTCGTTTCGTGGTAGGAGGATCAGGACTCGGCTCTGTTCTCGGACTGGCGATCTTCATCGGAGCCGAGGCGGGTTCGCTGGTGGAAACCGGATCTCTGGTTCCCGGCGCCCGGATTGCCGAAGGAGTGCTCTGGCTCGCAGGCCCGTCGAACACACTCTTCGCGCTGGCCGCTGAGGGAGTCGCCTCTGCCGGCAGCAGGACGCGGGCGCTCACGGACGAAGAATACGACTGGGCAAACCGTGAGGTGTTCGCGGGAACCC
The DNA here is from genome assembly GCF_042736805.1 of Streptomyces sp. NPDC060031. Classification (NCBI taxonomy): domain Bacteria; kingdom Bacillati; phylum Actinomycetota; class Actinomycetes; order Kitasatosporales; family Streptomycetaceae; genus Streptomyces; species Streptomyces sp. NPDC060031. Next base: position 3,540 of record NZ_JBHWVM010000180.1, on the reverse strand, counting down.
TGCCTGCGAAGGAAAATATCGTCCTGACCGACACGATAGGAGCCGAAGATCGACCTTTCACATTCCCGCGGTACGATGGAAAGATTACGCTGAATATGGGTCCGAACGGATTTCGTGCCCCGCGAAGATTCCAGCTCCCCGGAGGGGATGAGAGAGATGGTGAAGTATTCATTCACGAACTCTGCCACGCATGGCAATGCGAGCACACGCCGGCGGAGATCGAATGGCTCGCGGATTCCATTTTGAGCAGCATCCGGCCCGATGCCGGAAATTATGGAGCCGCAGGACCGTCCTACGGGGACTTCAACGTGGAGCAGCAGGCCCACATTGTCGCCGACTGGTTCAGCGGAAGAAGGGGGCCGGCCAAGGATCCCAGCAGTCCGTATTTCAGGTACATCCAGCAGAACATCAGGACTGGGCAGTACTGACCCCGTGGCCGGATGACCGGGCGGAGGTTCACCTGGCTCGACAGAATCGGACGATGCCCTGATGAACAAAGTCAAGTCGGGGCCGAACCGAGAAGGAATTGCAATGACCTCAACCTCCAGGTCCCAGCAGAATACGGTGCTGAAACTGCTGGCGGCGATCGTGGAAGATGGAACGACGATCGAGGACGGTATCGCGCAGCTCAAAAGTGAGGGAATCGACTCCCTGGAATCCGCGCTCGCCATACTCAGGGGCGGCCTGAAGAGCAGCCAGGCTCCATCTGACATGATGAAGCCGATCGATATCCATGGCGTGCGGCAAAATTCTTCACCGGATCCAGTGCGCAGCGTACACAAGGCCCCGAAGGTCCCTTTCATCCTGAATGGGACCACGTACGACCCCGAAGACATCGGGCGGTTTGACGGCCAGGAGCTCCACTATATTGCCACGCCGGGCCAGGACCACATGCTGGTCGTCGACGATCCTGAGTTGATCACGACTTGGCGCCAACTTCTGTACTTGGACCGGTATCGACAGGGCGGAAATCGACGAACACTGTCCGCGGAACCGGTGGGCAGACTCAATCGGTCGGACAGGACATATCCTCGGACTTGGTTCTTCGACGATGCCGGCTGGCAGGGGCACCAGATTTACCTGGACGCCAACAGGGGATACGACGACCTGACGAACGTGTCCACGTGGTTGTGGCCGTTTGCCAATTGGAACGACAGAATTTCCTCTGTCTGGCTGATAGGGACCCGCGTAGCAGTTCTGCACGATAATGTCGGCTGGTCGGGAGAATCGCTGACCCTGCAAATCTTTGATGCCGCTTACGAACTGATGATCGGAGACCTGACCGAATGGGGATGGAACGACCGCGCTTCCTCTCTCGAAACCTGGTAGGCCGCAGGGGTCCTCGGAGCCGCGCACGGGTGTCGGCGACGGGTGTGAATCGTGACCCTCTGACGGCGGATCAACACTGACCAACTTCGTGGTCTTCTGACCAACCTGATCTTGATCGAAGGTCAGGAGAAGAGGGTGATTTCCGTGCTGCTTGGCCTCTCCGGGGGGATTGGCGCACTGCCCGTTTTCCGGCTGCGGTTGCTTGGCTTGCCGACCATGTTCGAGACTCAGCACAGCTGAGACCCAGGCGAGGGAACTCGACGACCAGTGCCGGGCTCTTTACGCCCGTGGTTGCACCCAGCGTCACAACCAAGAATACCTCGGCGAAAGGCCCGTCGTTGAGGAGAGGTGGGACATGGGCGCCAACTCGAACGCCCCCTCTACCACCTTATTGAGGACAGCAGTCAGACTTCAGCGGATCGCGCTGCCGAGCTCGCCAACATGTTCACTCAGCTTCCCCGCAACGTGGCCTATTGCGAACTGGTCGGTGGCGACGGAACCGTCCGAGAGTTCAAGTTCCATACCCCACCGCCGGCTTCTGAATCGTCAAGCGGCTTGTCGCAGGTTCGCGCTCGCAGCCGCGAGTACCTTGGCACGCCCCGAGAACAGGTCGAGCAGGAGATCAGGCTGCGCCAAGAGCGGCTCACTGGTGGTCCGGCCAGCCCAGTGGATGTGACCAAGCAGCAGCCGGCCGCCGCTGCCGTCGACCTGGCTCAGGCGGCTCCCCGCGCAAAGCGGCAACGCGAACACCCCGATCCAGGTCGAGGAGGTACCCACACAGTCACCTCAATCCAGACCGCGACCCTCGATAGGCAGGAGATCACCAAATAGCCAGTAGGAGTTTGCACCCTCACAAGTTCAGGTGGATGAGATGGGACTCAAGGACATGCTGTTCGGCAAGAAGCCTCCGCCGCCAGAAGTCGATAGTGCACCGGTAGAGCGAAGTCCGTTTGAAACCATGCCGAGAGCTCAGCGGAACGTAGGTAGATCATTCAAAGAGCTCTTTGGCGTGCTCCGCGGGACGAGCTCGGGCCACGTTAAAGTGTGCCCGTCATGTCACCGCTCCATGGATCCCGAAGAAACCCATTGCCCCGTTGGGCACTACGTCGGGTAGCACGCTACTCCCTATCCCAGCCTAGGGTTTATTCCTGACTTCTCAAGACTAGGAGAGTCGACATGATCGGCCGTTGGATCATTGCCGTATTCCTAGCGCTGTTTCTCTCCATCACTGGCAGCGCTTCTGCAGCGCCAGTTCCTCCCCCGCCCCCGCCCGGAGGATGGCTCAATCTTTTCAAATCGATTACAGGACAGGCAGACAACGGAATTGCCTCCCTTTCCCATGCCGTGGAGAGTGGCGAAGTAGCCGCAGTTAGACAAGGGCTGAGCCGGATTTCGAACCAGCTCAACGATGCTCCACAATCTAATATTCTAACTGTCGCGGAGCAAGCCGCGCTGCAAAGAGCTATAACAGCACATTACACGTACCAGGCAGCAGTCAGTTACTCTCTGGAGATACCGCAGTCTGCCACAAGACTTACCGAGAGCGTACGACCACGCGAAGTACCCCCCTGGGATACGTACTGGGTATTGCTGAAGAAAGATCTCAAGAAGAATGCCAAGGGCTATCTTAAGCAATACGCCTGTGAGCGGGCGTGGAACGCTTTGACCCCACAAAAGAAGCAGCAGCTCCCCGCTCCAACGACCAACGCAGAGAAATCAGTGAAGGCGTACGTAGAGGCTGCCGCGAAGTACTGGGAGTCGACCGTAGTCGGGCAATACCTCGCTTGGAACAGTTACGCCAATGGGGTGTTTGAGAAGATGGAACAGCTCGTATCACAGGGGCACCTAACCGCACCGCCGCAAGCATACGTCTACTATGCCCGCTACTGCATGGCTCCCCCTATCCCCTGACGACGACGGGCTTCGAATGAAGCGAGGTCTCTTACAAGAATCTTACGGAGTTGCAGTTCGAGTTCTCACGCTCGTTTGGCAAAGTGACTCAATGAACGACTCACTGCCTATGAACCGTTCCGACTTTCCTGCCGGTGGTTTGTTGGCCGGTGATCAGCAGGGCTAATTCATAGTCTGGTTGGTCATGTCCCGTTGCAGGTCAGGTGCAGTTCGAGTAGGTCGAGCGGGCGAACGAAGGGTGTGTAGGAGACCTCTCGGAGTCCGGCGGCGATGTTGTGGTGGCCGACGTCGCGGAGGGTG
>NZ_JBHWVM010000179.1:465-5849 GCF_042736805.1 Streptomyces sp. NPDC060031 | reverse complement strand
GCACGTGCCGCTCGGCGGAGCTCCGCCCGGCGCAGCCGGTGGGGCGGTGGGGCGGTGGGGCGGTGGGGCCTAGCCCAGCGCCTGCGTCAGGTCCGCGATGAGGTCGTCGGCGTTCTCGATGCCGACGGAGAGGCGGATCAGGTCCGCCGGGACCTCCAGGGCCGAGCCGGCCACCGAGGCGTGGGTCATGCGGCCCGGGTGCTCGATGAGGGACTCGACGCCGCCGAGGGACTCGGCCAGGGTGAAGATCCGGGTGCGGCCGCAGACCGCGACGGCCTCCTCCTCGCCGCCGGCGACACGGAAGGAGATCATCCCGCCGAAGTTGCGCATCTGCTTGGCGGCGATCTCGTGGCCCCGGTGCTCGGGCAGGCCCGGGTAGAGGACCTGGGTGACCTTCGGGTGGCGCTGGAGCACCTCGACGATCTTCGCGGCGTTCTCCGCGTGCCGGTCCATGCGCACGGCCAGCGTCTTGATGCCGCGCAGCACGATCCAGGAGTCGAAGGGGCCGGCGACGGCGCCCATCGCGTTCTGGTGGTAGGCCAGTTCCTCGCCGAGCGCCTCGTCGGCGGTGACCAGCGCGCCGCCGACGACGTCGGAGTGCCCGCCCATGTACTTGGTCAGCGAGTGCACGACCACGTCCGCACCCAGGGCCAGGGGCTGCTGGAGGTAGGGGGACGCGAAGGTGTTGTCCACGACCAGCTTGGCGCCGGCCGTCCGCGCGATGTCGGCGACGACGGCGATGTCGGTGATGCCGAGCAGCGGGTTGGAGGGGGTCTCGACCCAGATGACCTTGGTCTTCGGGGTGAGCGCGGCCCGTACGGACGCCGGGTCGGAGGTGTCGGCGACCGACCACTCGACGCCCCAGCGGGAGACGACCTTCGCGAAGAGGCGGAAGGTGCCGCCGTAGGCGTCGTTCGGGATGACCACGTGGTCGCCCGGGGAGAGCAGCGTACGCAGCAGGCAGTCCTCGGCGGCGAGCCCGGACGCGAAGGCGAGACCGCGCAGGCCGCCCTCCAGCGCCGCGAGGTTCTCCTCCAGCGCGGTGCGGGTCGGGTTGCCGCTGCGGCTGTACTCGTAACCGCCGCGCAGGCCGCCCACGCCGTCCTGCTTGTACGTGGACACCTGGTAGATCGGGGGTACGACCGCGCCGGTCTGCGGGTCCGCGGTGTTGCCCGCGTGGATCGCGCGGGTCTCGAAGCTCTGGTGCTCGTGGCTGTCGTCGCTCATGGGGCAGATGCTATGCCCCGGGCCCGGCGCGGTCCTCCTCCGTATCGCTCCGTATTGGCCTTCGGCCGGGTGCGTCTGGTTCGCTGGGGGGCATGGAGATTCTGTTGTTCCTGCTCGCGATGGGCCTGGTCGTGGCCGCCGTCAGTCCGTATCTACGGCGCAGGCGGGGCGGTCTGCGCCTGGTCGCACCCGGCAGTCCCGACGCCGCCGATCCCGCGGACTACGGATTCGGCCTGCAGGAGGAGCTCGACATCCGGATCCCCGGCCCCGACCAGGACCTGATGGACGCGCTCGACAACGTGCAGCGCACCGGGCAGTGGCAGGCCGCCTCCGCCCTGCTGGCCGGCACCCCGAAGGAGGGCGAGCTGCGCTGGCAGCGCGTACAGGCCTTCGGCGGCGCGGCCGCGCTGGAGCTCGTACACCAGCCCGGGGCGGGCGCGCGGTGGCTGAAGGCGTGGCGGCTGGAGTCGCCCAAGGACGCGGGTGGCGCGCAGGTGCACGCGGAGCTGCTGGTGCAGCAGGCGTGGCGGCACTCGGGCGGGGTCGGCTCCGACGACCACCGGATCATCCTGGAGGAGGCCCGGGAGTCGTGCCGCACGGCCGCGCTGCTGGCCCCCGGCGACCCGGTCCCGTACATCACCGAGCTCGCGATCGGGCGGGCGCTCGCGTACTCGGAGGCGGAGTTCGACGAGCTGTGGGCGCGGGTCATCGACCGGGCCCCGCAGCACATGGGCGCGCACCTGGCGGCGCTGAACTACTGGTGCGAGAAGTGGCACGGCTCGCGGGAGAAGGCCGACGCCTTCACGCACGCGGCCGCGGCGCGCGCGCCGCAGGGCTCGCTGCTGGCGGCGCTGCCGCTGTTCGCGGTGTACGAACACATCCCCGACGTCGTCATGGTGCGCAGCTTCTGGGAGAGCGCGGTCGTGACGCGGGCGGTGGAGGGCGCTCTGTACGCGGTGCACAGCGCCCGGCCCGACGACCCGATGCTGGCGCACGTACGGCACCTGCTGCTGTGGTGCCTGGTCAACATGGAGCGCTGGGCGGAGGCCATGGAGCAGGTGCGGCACGTGGACGGGTACGTGGGCGCCCTGCCGTGGTCGACCTCGGCGGACCCGGCGGCCTCGTACGCGGTGTACCGCGCCCTGGCGGTGGCGGGCTACGAGGCGAACGGCGGCTCCCCGGCGACGCTGCCGGGGTGACGGGGTGACGCGGTGACGGGGGGCTCCTGGTGGGCCCCCCTTCGCAGCGGCAAAACCCCTCCCCATAAGGTGCGCGTAAATAACACACCATCCCGTGGGGGGATCTGTTCCATATGGGCGCTTCGCTGCGCGCCTCGCGCGCCCTTGCCCTGCTCGCAGGCTTCTATTTGCTCGGCCTCGTCCTGCTGGCCGTACTCGCCGGTATCGACATCGCTGTCGCGACGGCGGGGCTGCGCGGGCCGGCTCTCTTCAAGCTCCTCGTCGTCTCCGCCGTCCTCGCCGTCCCGATCGTGCGCGGCATGTTCATGCTCCGCACCCCCAAGGGCGACCCGGTCCCCGGCGTCCCCGTCACCGAGCGGCAGGAGCCGGTCCTGTGGCGGACGGTGCGGGAGGTCGCCGAACAGGTCGGCACCCGCGCGCCCGACGAGATCGTCCTGATCGCCGAGGTCAACGCGGCCGTCAGCGAGGACTCCAAGCTGCTCGGCCTGCTGCCCGGCACCCGCCGGCTCTACCTCGGGCTGCCCCTGATGACGGGCCTGGACGAGATGCAGCTGCGGGCCGTGCTCGCGCACGAGATGGGCCACTACGCCAACCTCGACACCCGCCTCACCCCGCTGATCGCACGCGGCCGCGCCCAACTGCTGCGTACGATCGGGCACTTCAACGACCGGGCCGACGCCAAGGTGGCCAAGGAGCGTGCTCGGCAGGAGAAGCGGGCCGAGAAGCGGATCGCGTCCGGCAAGAAGCCCAAGGCCGTCGACACGAGTGGCGACGGTGCCATGTACCGCGCGATGGCCGCGCTGTACACGGCGTACGGGAAGTTCTACCAGCGCGCCACCCTCGCCGGCGCCCGCCGCCAGGAGCTCGCCGCCGACCTCGCCTCCGTCCGCATCGCGGGCCGCGACTCGGCCGCCTCCGCGCTGCGCGAGCTCAACGCCATCGGCCCCGCGCAGGACTTCTACATGGACTCCTACGCCACCCTCGGCGTCGGCGCGCAGCTGCTGCCCCGGCCCGGGCAGGTCTTCGGCGGCCTGCGCCACCTGCTCGACGCCCGCTCCGAGGAACTGGACGACCTGCGCCGGGAGCTGTCGACCGAGCCCGCGTCCCCGTACGACTCCCACCCCGCGCTCGCCGAGCGCGTGGCCCGCATCGAGGCGCTGCCCGACGACGGCCGCGGCGGCCAGGCGGCCCGCCCGTCGCTGGAGCTGCTGTCCGACGCGGACGCGGCGATGGCCGCGCTGGAGCAGGCCGTGCTGACCCCGCAGGCGCTCGCGCTGAAGCGGGTGGACTGGGCGGACCTGGTCCAGGAGAGCATGACCCGGTACGTCGGCGAAGGCGCGGAGCAGATCCGCGAGGCCGTCGCCGCGGAGGGTGCGGGGCCGGACCTGGCCGCGCTGCTGGCCGCGATCGACGCCGACCCGGCGGTGCGCTGGCGCATCGCGGAGCGCTTCCCGAAGTCCGAGGAGGCGGCCGCCGCGACCGGCCGCACGGCCCGCGAGTTCGCCCGCCCCGTGCTGCGGCGGGCGATCAACCAGCTCGTCACCGCCGAGCTGACGGCCCGCGGCACCGCCCGCTGGCAGCTGTCCTGGACCGACTCGGCGACGCTGCGCTACCCGGCCGACGGCTTCGAGGAGCAGCTCGCCGCCGCCCTGGAGGCGGCCGTGGCGGACCAGCCCGACACCGAACCCCTGCGAAAGCTGGTGCTTGCCCCGTGATCGGTCTGATCATCCTCGGCGTCATGCTGATCGGCGCCGCGTACAAGGCGTTCGCCGCGCACAAGGCGAAGAAAGCGGCGGGCACTCCCGTGCCCGCCGCGCAGTCGGCCGCCACGGCCACGGCGAAGGCCGAGGAGAAGGCGCGGCAGGCGGCCGCGGTCGTCGCGCTGGGCTTCGTGGCGGAGGAGGACCTCGACACCGAGAACGCCCGGCCCGTCCCGCCCGAGCGGACGGCCGCCGTCGCGGCGGTCACGGCCGGCGACTGGGAGGCCGGCGCGGCCTACCTGGAGGCGGCAGGCAAGGACTGGGAGGAGCGCTGGCAGCGCGTCCGGGCCCTGGCCGAGGCGGCCGCCGAGGACGACGCGTGGCTGCTGGCCTGGCGGTCGGCCCGGCCGTCCGACCCGTCGGCGGCGCTGGTCAACGCCGATGCGGGCGTCGCGGTCGCGTGGAACGTACGCGGCAGCCAGTCGGGCAGCCGCACCACCCAGGAGCAGTTCCGGGTCTTCCACGAGCTGCTGCTCAAGGCGCAGGAGTACGCGCACGAGGCCCAGCGGCTCGCGGACCCGGCCGACCCGGTCCCGTACATGGTGGAGCAGCCCGTCGCCCAGGGCCTGGGCTACCCGCACGAGCAGTACCGGGAACTGTGGGCGCAGATCGTGGCGCGCGACCCGAAGGTGCTGGTGGCGCACACCTCCGCCCTGCAGTACTGGTGCGAGAAGTGGCGCGGCTCGCACGAGCTGGCGCTCGCCTTCGCCCGGGAGTCCGCCGCCTCGGGCGAGCCGGGCGAGCTGCTGTCGCTGGTGCCGCTGGCCGCGTACATCGAGCAGGAGATGAAGGATCCGGGCCTCGAGCCGGAGACCTTCTTCAAGGAGCCGGAGGTCGTCGCCGCGGTGGACGCGGCCCTCGCTGACCTGGCGGCGGCCGACCCGGCCGACTGGCGGACGGTCCGGCTGCGGCACGTGCTCGCGTGGCTGCTGTTCTGGCAGGACCGCGACGCGGAGGCGGTCGAGCAGTTCCGGCACATCGACGGGTACATCGGCGCCGTGCCCTGGTACTACACGGGCTCGCCGAAGGCCAGGTACCTGCACGCCCGGAACTGGGCGGTGCGCGTGACGACGCCGGGCCTCTGAGCCGGGGGGGGGGGGGGGGGGGGGGCCCCCCCCCCCCCCCCCCCCCGGGCGGGCCCGGCGCCCGGGCTAAACCTGAAAGGGTGGGTAAAAAAAAAAAAACAAGCCCCACACAA
>NZ_JBHWVM010000179.1:0-455 GCF_042736805.1 Streptomyces sp. NPDC060031 | reverse complement strand
TTCTCGGGGGCCGCGGGGCTGTCTCCGTTTGTTGCCGGGCGCGGGCTCCACATCTCCCCCAAAAAAAAACCCGGGGGGGGGGGGGGGGGGTTACCCCCGCCCCGCCCCTGCCCGTTGAGGGAAGTACCCAAGGAGGGAATCCATGTTCTCGTACCGCCGTACGCCCGAGCTCGTCACCCGCGAGGAGGCCCTGAAGGGCCGCGCGGAGCCTCTGTTCGCCGTGCCCGAGCGCCACACCGTGCTCGGCAACCCGCTCGCCGGCCCGTATCCCGCGCACCTGGAGGTCGCGGACTTCGGCCTGGGCTGCTTCTGGGGCGCGGAGCGCAAGTTCTGGCAGACCCCCGGGGTGTGGACCACCCTGGCCGGGTACCAGGGCGGCCACACCGAGAACCCGACGTACGAGGAGGTGTGCTCGGGCCTGACCGGCCACACCGAGGTCGTCCGCGTGGTCTTCG
>NZ_JBHWVM010000178.1:0-5872 GCF_042736805.1 Streptomyces sp. NPDC060031 | reverse complement strand
AGGACGTGATCGTGGCGACGCTGGAGTCCACTCCGGGCCGGGACACCCCCTGGTCACGGGCTTCGATGGCCGCTCGCACGGGGCTGTCGAAGTCGGCTTGCAGCCAGGCGACTTCCCGGGCCTGGGCACGGGCCGAGCGCAGAGCGGTCAGTGTCCTCTCGTCGGTGTCGGCGAGCAGTCGCCAGGCCGTCGCTGTCGAGGCGACGGGGCCGAACACCTCGCCTGGTCGCGCAGTACTGCCAGGTCCGCGATGGCCTCGCCTCCATCGGCGAGCATCACCGCCAGGTCGGTGGCGATCCCTCCCGGATCGTGTCCGGACCCGCGCGGCCGAAGCGGCCTGAGAGCGGCGGAGTACGCGGCGGTCAGCCCGGAGGCATCAGCGAGATCCGCCAGCAACCGTGCCCCGCCATGCCCGACCACCCCCGAACCATCGGCACTGACATGAACCTTGAGACGCAGCCCGATAGCCCGCACGGAGAAAGTGCCCTCCGCTTGGACCGACAGAACCCCTCAGCAAGGTTCATCGTTCCAGCTCAGGAAGACACTTTCGCGTTTCCGCCTCACCAACTGCCGTACCCAACCGAAACGGCGAGGCTAATTGCTTACGAATTATACGAATTAGAGGGGTCGCTTTACGGAAGGGGCTTGCCCACGGGGGCTGACCTGGGCAAAAGGGCGGTTGTCGGTTTAAGGGGTTCACACCTGCGGTCCCCCGCTGAAGGCAACCGTCCAGGCAACGGTTCAGCCGCCCTCCGGTGCAACCCTCTCCGCGACCGAGATTTCTCCCCGTCCAGCGGCCCGTCGCCCTAGCTAGGCGGGGAACAGGCGGCCACGCCCTCAGCGGCCGTCTCGACATGATGTTCGGCTTCGCGCTGGACACGGCCATCGGCGGCGTGGAAACCATCCCGCACGCGCCCGCGTGGAAGCTGTGGGGAAAGGCAACGGCCGCTCCGCCCGGGCCTCGCCTGATCACAGCAACTCGGGAAGCAGCTGCTCTCGGGCGGCTCGGCGATGTCCAGCCGTCGTGGAGCGTCGGCGGCCGCTTGATCGCTGCAGTTCCAGACGCAGCGCACGGACCCGCACCATGGGCTTCATGCAGCACGCCTCCGCAGCCTCTGAGGCGCTGGGCGGTCGTTCCCGACCAGCGAAGGGAACCCTGGTATGCCAGCCTGGTCGTATGGGGTCCAATCGGCCGGGCCGCGGCCGGGCTGGGCGGCAGAAGTGGGTGCGGTGATGGCTGGAACTGAGGCGCGTGAGCGGATAGTGGTCGTGACGAATCCCCGCTCGGGTGGAGGAAAAACTGCCCGTTTCGACTTGATCAACCGGGCTGAGGGGATGGGTGCGCAGGTTTGGTCGACCAGTGCCGAGCACGACGCGGCGTCGCTCGCCAGTCTCGCGGTCCAGGAAGGGGCTGAGGTACTGGGAGTCGCGGGAGGCGATGGAACGGTATCGGCCGTGGCCGCGGTGGCCGCCGACACGGATCGGCCGTTGCTGGTGGTCCCCGCGGGCACGCGCAACCACTTCGCCCGGGATCTCGGCCTCGACATCCGCGACCCTGTGTCCTCGCTCAGCGCCCTGATCGACGGCGTACCCACACGGGTGGACCTCGGCTCGATCGGCCCGCACGTCTTCGTCAACAACGTCTCTTTCGGCCTCTACGCCGACGCCCTGCTGGAAACCGGGTACCGGGAGGACAAGGCGCGCACCTTCGCTTCCGTCGCACCCGACTACCTCAAGGGAAGGCAATGCGTCGAGGCCGACGTGGAAACCCCGCGGGGAACCGTCCGGTCCCCGCAAGTGGTGCTGGTCTCCAACAACCCGTACCACCTCGCCACACCGCGCTATCTGGGGCGCCGCTTCACGCTCACCTCAGGACTGCTCGGCGGCATCGTGCTCAAGCGCCCGACCGAGACACCACCGGACATCCTCCGGCACCTTCGCAGTGAGCTGCTGCGGCGGCATCCAGGTCCGGGTACGGCAGGCGACCCAGCCATCACCTGGACAGCGGCCAGCATCACGTTGCACGGCGGGGGGCGGCAACTGCACGCGGGGATCGATGGTGAACTCGTGACGCTGCTTCTTCCCGTCACGTGCGAGGTCCGGCCACGTGGACTGCGAGTGCTGCTGCCGAGAGACCGACCAGGAATCCCACGGGAGCCGGCGCCCGGGCTACCGACACCACCGCGTGACAACAACTGAGAGGTCGGCCCGGGGCGTCGGACGGTCAATCGGTTAGAGCAACTTTTGGCCGACGAAATGACGCCTCACCCGACACCCCTGGAGGGATCTGTGTGAGCGGACAGTAACCCGCCGCCGAGCATAGGGAACATTTTTTCGATATCAGGTTGTCGGGGCGTAGGGGCTGGTCAGATCGGCGGTGCATGACGGGGACGCGCAGGAGGTATGGCTCGCCCGAACTGACCGCCGTGGCCTGTTCGCACAGGTCCGCCCCCGTGAAGCCGAGCAGCGCGTAGTCGGCGGCTCGCCGAAGGAGCGGCTGGACCTCGGCGAGGGCCCGGCCGCGGTATCTGTCGGCAAGCTCGGCAAAAGCCTGCGGGTAGGGGGTGTCGTACGTGGCTGCGCCGCGGGTGTGACCGCCGCTTCGTAGGGGGTAGCGGTCTTCTCGTATCTGGTGGCGATGCCGCGGGAGCCATTGAGCCGAAACCGGCTACTGGTGGATCACCGCGCACGGCTCCCCATGCACGACGTTGAACTCCACGCACAGCTTCGTGCCGTGGGCGAACTTCTTCCCGCCCTTCCACTTCCACCCGACCGTGGACAACTTCGTCATGGCCGCCGTGACCGGGGTGGCGTCCTTCCACCCGGTCAGCTCGGAGCGGTACCCCTTCAGGCGGGCGCGGACGCCGGTCCCGTGGCCTTCCATGTGGGCGCCCACGCCATCGACGCGCAGGCCCTTGCCGTAGACGGCCAGTCCCACCTTGCCGTCACTGGCCTTGGCGTTGGCGTGCGCGGGCGCGGCGGCGAACTCCAGGGCCGCCGCCGTCAGTGCGTAGATCGTCTTTCGCATGACCTTTCAACCAGTACGGAACGGGAAGGTCACCGGCGCTCAGGTCACGTCTCGTGGGGTGGTCCACCGCCCAACCCTCATCAACGTTCACCGGATCTCTGAACCGTTCCGGGTTCGGTAGGGACTCGATCGTTTGAGAGGATCGAGTTATGGCACGTCCTTCCCAGTACCCGCTTGAGCTGCGCCGTCGTGCGGTGCGGATGGTTGCCGAGGTGCGGCCCGACTACGACACCGAGTGGGCCGCGATGAAAGCGGTCGCCCAGAAGCTGGGCATCGGCACGACCGAGACTCTGCGCAAGTGGGTGCGGCAGGACCAGATCGACGCTGGAACCCGGCCGGTCGCGACGACGGAGGAGTCAGCCGAGCTGAAGCGGCTGAAGAAGGAGAACGCCGAGCTGAAGCGGGCGAACGAGATCCTGAAGGCCGCGGCAAGTTTCTTCGCGGCCGAGCTCGACCGGCCACACTCACGCTCGTAGCGTTCATCGACGAGCACCGGGACCGCTTCGGCGGAGTCGAGCCGATCTGCCGGGTCCTGACCGACCACGACTGCAAGATCGCCCCGTCCACCTACTACGCCCACCACAAGCGCCACCAGACACCCTCGGCCCGCACCGTCCGCGATGCCGAGCTGAAGGCCCTGATCACAAAGGCATACGAGGCCAATTACCGCGTCTATGGCGCTCGGAAAATCTGGCGGCTGCTGAACCGCCAGAAGGTTGACGTGGCCCGCTGCACCGTCGAGCGCCTCATGCGTGAGCTCGGCATCACCGGTGCAGTCCGCGGCAAGAAGGTGATCACCACGATCCCCGACGCGAGCGCGGACCGGGCCCCGGACCTCGTGGACCGTGACTTCGTCGCCCCGGCCCCGAACCGCTGCTGGGTCGCCGACTTCACCCACGTCGCCACGTTCGCCGGCGTCGTCTACGTCGCCTTCATCGTGGACACCTTCTCCCGCCGCATCGTCGGCTGGTCAGCAGCCACATCGAAGGAGACCAGGCTCGTCCTGGACGCCCTCGAGATGGCACTCTGGCAGCGTGAACGGGATCAATTTCCCTATAGAAAAGGCGAGTTGATTCATCACTCCGATGCCGGGTCGCAATACACGTCGTTCGCGCTGGCCGAGCACCTGGACCTGGCAGGGATCGCCGCGTCGATCGGATCGGTCGGCGACGCTTACGACTGTCAGTCTTTTCGCACCGGATCCCGCAAGGATCGGGTAGCCCCGGCCGAGGCGGTCTGACTCTTGCTTACGACTGACCCCGCGGGTGTCCTGGCGTTGATCTGTCGACGGCCCGGCCGGGCACGCAGCAAGCGCTGCCGCCGGACGGACGTGACCTGAAGCTCGACCTCCGAGAGCGTCTTCCATGGGCGGCGGGGTTTGATCAGCTCGGTCTTGAACAGGCCGATAGCGGAAATTTCACCGTGCAGTCGACGGTGGCAGTACCAGTCGACCCACTCGGCGGTGGCCATTAGGGCACATCCCGCCCGTCGAATACGAGACCAACTACTACCGCGAAACCACGAACCCCCAGGTCAGAGTCAAGATCTAGAGTCTCTACCGAACCCGGAACGGTTCACCAGCAGGATTTTGCTGTCTGGCCTGCGGGTTTCGTTGGGCGGCTGGAGTGTAGTGGGCGGCAGGGCGGTCAGGGGCGGTCTTCGACGGGCCGCCCCTCGACCGTGCGACAGCGTCGCTGGTAATGGCAGCGGCGGGCGACTGCTTGGCGTCGTCGGCGCCAGCTCGACCAGCTCAGCGCGTGGTGTCGTCCTCGGTTGCCACGAAGGTGCGGGGGTCGAGGGCAACAAGCTGCCAGGAGTCGCCAAACCTCCGCCACTGTGAACTCGATTGCCCCGGCTGTCTCACCGGTGCCACCCCCTTGTCCCAGGCCTGCTGTGCCGTGGCGGTCAGGAAGGCGTGCGCGAGCATGGACAGAGTGATGTGCCGGTACCAGCCCACGTAGCGGCGGACTTCGTACTCGTCCAGGCCGCACTCGTTCTTCGCGGCCTGGAAGCATTCCTCGATCGCCCAGCGTGATCCGGCGATCCGCACCAGCTCCTGGACGGTGGTCGCCAAAGGGGCGTAAGCGAGGTAGTAGGCGGTCTCGTCGGGCTTGCGGATGCTGCGGCGGGCCAGAGCCCACCGCATCCGGTGGGGACCTCGCCCTGGTAGTCGAACTCGGCGACGGCCGGCAACCGCACCGCCGCCCAGTGGTAGAGGCGAGGGCCCTTCGCGCCGTCACCGCACGAGATCTTCTCCCAGGCTTCGGCCGGGGCCTGCGCGAACAGGCCGTCGATGCGAGGGCAGCCCACGGTGGACTGGGACTTGGGCACGGCCAGCACGTAGCCGACGCCGGACTACTCCAGCATCCGGCGCAAGCGGCTCTCCTGTCCGTAGGCGGCGTCCGCGGTGACCCAGGCGACAGGCAGTGGCGAGGCGAGGCATCGCAGAACGATGCGCCGGGCCAGCTGGCCCTTGGTGGCGAACTCCCGCTCGTCGGGGACTTTGACCGCGCGGCACCGTTCGCGGTCCTCGGTCCAGGTCTTGGGCAAGTAGAGCTCGCGGTCGACCAGGGCCCGGCCCCGGGCCTCGCATAGGCGGCGAAGACGCCGATCTGGCAGTTCTCGGTGCGGCCGGCAGTTCCGGAGTATTGGCGTTGGACCCCTGCGGAGGTGGTGCCTTTCTTGATGAACCCGGTGTCGTCGACGATGAGGACGCCATCACTCTCACCGAGCTTGTCGGCGACGTATTGGTCATGTCCCTTGTGGTGGTGTAGCTGATCACTGGATGGTGCCAGGCAGGTTGGCGTTGGTGTCCGGATAGAGGCTGTCCATGCTTTCGATGGA
>NZ_JBHWVM010000177.1:0-5943 GCF_042736805.1 Streptomyces sp. NPDC060031 | reverse complement strand
CACCCCGACAGGGTGACCGTCACGCGCCGCCCGGCACAGCACCCGGACGGCGCGTCACATCACAACAGGGCAAACGTTGCCTGATCCGGCACTAGAGATAGCCCTCGGACCGCTGTGGCTGTGGTGGTGGCGGCTGTACTGGGCTGCTGTCTGCCCACTTCACCGACTCGCGCCCGTATCGAGTCGCCCCCACGAGGATTGCGGCAGCCAGAAAGGCTCGCGAGATCGAGTCCTTCTCTGTGATCACGAGGATCAGCAGCGGGGCCAAGAACACCAGGTGCCAACGCGGATGGTTTCGCCAATCGCTCTTGCCTGCCATCCCACCTCCCAACCGGACCTTAGCGCGCGAACGGTCTGGAGACTCCGGGTTTCCCGCTCTCCGCCGCATCCCCATGCAGTCCAATCCTGTTACTGCCGCAGGGCACCGTGTACGAGGCTGTGCGCCTGCGTTCACGCCTTGTCGGCAGCTCAGCCGGGCCCGGCTGCGGTCCGGCCCCGAACACCCGTCAACCGCACCGAACGAGACGGAAACCGAGACGGGGCTCCGATGGAACGAGTGGAGGCCGAGCTGTGCACGGATGCCGGGAGCTGTGGCACAAGGCCTGTCGGGATGCCGGGATCACGGGGGCTGCACTTTCATGATCTTCGGCACACCGGCAACACCCTGGCCGCGTCCGCCGGTGCCGGTACCCGGGAGGTGATGGCTCGCAGGGGCCACAGCACCGCCCGCGTGGCCCTGATCTACCAGCACGCGAGCGCTGACCGGGATCGGCTCATCGCCGACGCCCTGAGCGGCCTCGTGAAGAAGGGCCGGCCGTAAGCGCGCCAGGGGCACGAGTCAAGATCGGAAACGCAAGGGGCGCGCAGCGGACATGGACGGCTGGGCGCAGCCTCGGAAAACGCATCAGGGCCAAGTCGAGGAAACATCCTCTGACCTGGCCCTGAGCCGTCTGGAGCGGGTGACGGGAATCGAACCCGCGTAGCTAGTTTGGAAGACTAGTGCTCTACCATTGAGCTACACCCGCAACGTGCGCGCCGCAGGTCCGTGGACCGTGGCACGGACAGCATCCTAGCGGGTCGGGGCGGGGGATCGCACACCGCATTCGCGGGCCTTCGGATGGCCCGCGTGAGACGTTCCCGGAAACCGGGGGCGTCGGAGCGTCTCCGGGCATGTACCCTACGTGTCGCACCGACGGGGTGTGGCGCAGCTTGGTAGCGCGTCCGCTTTGGGAGCGGAAGGTCGTCGGTTCGAATCCGGCCACCCCGACCACCATCACCGCTCATCACGATGATCGCGTTGTGGGCTGATTGCCGCTTGCGGTTACTATGCAAGCTGCGTGCCCGTGTGTCTGATGTACCGGGCCGAAGTCGGCCGGAGCGCTGAATCTCAGCGTGACGGCAGAATCCCCAGCAGTCAGCCACAAGGAGACCGAACCGTGAAGAGCGCCGTGGAGACCCTGAACCCGACTCGGGTTCGGCTCACTGTTGAGGTGCCCTTCGAGGAGCTCAAGGACAGCCTCGACGCGGCCTACAAGAAGATCAACCAGCAGGTCACGGTGAAGGGCTTCCGCAAGGGCAAGATCCCGGCCCGCGTCATCGACCAGCGCTTCGGCCGCGGTGCGGTGCTGGAGGAGGCCGTCAACGACGCCCTCCCGAAGTTCTACACCGAGGCCGTCAACGAGGCGGACCTGAACCCGCTGGGCCAGCCCGAGGTCGACATCACGGAGCTGAAGGACGGCGAGCTGCTGGCCTTCACCGCCGAGGTCGACATCCGCCCCGAGATCGAGATCCCGGACTACTCCGGCATCGAGGTCGAGGTCGACGCCATCGAGGTCTCCGACGAGGACGTCGAGAAGTCGGTCGAGCAGCTGCGCGACCGCTTCGCGTCCACCAAGGACGTCGAGCGCGCCGCCGAAGAGGGCGACGTCGTGACGATCGACCTCGAGGCCAAGGTCGACGGCGAGGTGCTGGAGGACGGTGTCGCCACCGACGTCTCCTACACCATCGGCTCGGGCGAGCTCCTCGAGGGCATCGACGAGGCCGTCAAGGGCCTGGAGGCCGGTGGCGAGGCCACCTTCACCTCCCAGCTGAAGGGCGGCTCCGCCGAGGGCAAGGACGCCGAGGTCACCGTCAAGGTCACCAAGGTCTCCGCCCGCGAGCTGCCGGAGCTGGACGACGAGTTCGCGCAGATGGCGAGCGAGTTCGACACCATCGAGGCCCTCAAGGCGGACAGCCGCACGCGCCTCGAGAACATGAAGCAGTACGACCAGGCCACGCAGGCCCAGGAGCGCGTCCTGGAGAAGCTGCTGGAGCTCGTCGAGGTCCCGATCCCCGAGAAGCTCCTCGCGGACGAGGTCCAGACCCGTACGCACAACCTCGAGCACCACCAGCTCGGCCAGATGGGCCTCGACCTCGACAAGTACCTCGAGATCCAGGGCAAGACCCGCGAGGAGTTCGACGCCGAGACCTCCGAGCAGGCCGTCAAGGGCATCAAGACCCAGTTCGTCCTCGACGCGCTGGTCAACAAGGAGAAGCTGGGCGTCAACCAGGAGGAGCTCACCGAGCACCTCATGCGCCGCGCCGCCTCCTCCGGCATGTCCCCCGACCAGTTCGCCCAGGCCGTCGTCGAGGGTGGCCAGGTTCCGATGCTCGTCGGCGAGGTCGCCCGCGGCAAGGCCCTCGCGGTCGTCGTCGAGGCCTCCAAGGTCGTCGACACCAAGGGTGAGGTCGTCGACCTCTCCGACGACGAGGACGAGGTCGAGCAGGCCGCCGAGACCGTCGAGAGCACCGTCGACGGTGACGACGAGACCGCGGCCGACGAGGCCAAGTAACACCCCCGGTCACGCCCTGTGCGGGACCCGCTGAGCAGTGCCCGAAGGGCCCGTACGCAGTCGCGTCCGGGCCCTTCGGCACACCTCTGGAGGGGCCCTGGGACCTTGCGCTCCGAGCGAACAGTTCGGGAAGCGGGATGGCGTTGTCCGACCTGCGCGTTAGGGTCCATGAATACGAGGGCACGGGAGTACCCGAAGCCGGTGGACATCGTCCGCACGGCAGGTCCGCGCCCCAGAACGAGACGCTGAGACGGCATGTGGCCGTCGGAGACGAGCAGGTGGATACGTGACGAATCTGAAGCCTTACGCCGCGGGTGAGCCGTCCATCGGTGGCGGCCTCGGCGACCATGTCTACAACCGGCTGCTCGGCGAGCGCATCATCTTCCTCGGCCAGCAGGTCGACGACGACATCGCCAACAAGATCACCGCACAGCTCCTCCTCCTGGCCGCCGAGCCGGAGAAGGACATCTACCTGTACATCAACAGCCCCGGTGGCTCGGTGACGGCCGGCATGGCGGTCTACGACACCATGCAGTACATCCCGAACGACGTCGTCACCATCGGCATGGGAATGGCGGCCTCGATGGGCCAGTTCCTGCTGACCGGCGGCGCCAAGGGCAAGCGCTTCGCCCTGCCGAACACCGACATCCTGATGCACCAGGGCTCCGCCGGCATCGGTGGCACCGCGTCGGACATCAAGATCCAGGCCCAGTACCTGCTGCGCACCAAGCAGCGCATGGCCGAGATCACCGCGTTCCACTCGGGCCAGACCGTCGAGGCGATCATCCGCGACGGCGACCGCGACCGCTGGTTCACCTCCGAGGAGGCCAAAGACTACGGCCTCATCGACGAGATCATCTCGGCCGCGTCGAACGTTCCGGGCGGCGGCGGCACCGGGGCCTGATCCCGGCGCACACCGTCAGTACCCAGCAGCCGACAGCCCGCAGAACGCCACCAGGATGGTGAACACCCAGATGTACATGAACAACCTCTCTCCCGCGAGCGGCCTCCACACCGGCGCTCAGGTGGACAACCGCTACGTCATCCCGCGCTTCGTCGAGCGCACCTCGCAGGGCGTGCGCGAGTACGACCCGTACGCGAAGCTCTTCGAGGAGCGCGTGATCTTCCTCGGCGTGCAGATCGACGACGCGTCCGCCAACGACGTCATGGCGCAGCTGCTGTGCCTGGAGTCGATGGACCCCGACCGCGACATCTCGATCTACATCAACAGCCCCGGCGGCTCCTTCACCGCGCTGACTGCGATCTACGACACGATGCAGTTCGTGAAGCCGGACATCCAGACGGTCTGCATGGGCCAGGCGGCCTCCGCCGCCGCGGTCCTGCTCGCCGCCGGCACCCCCGGCAAGCGCATGGCCCTGCCGAACGCCCGAGTGCTGATCCACCAGCCCTCCGGCGGCACCGGTCGTGAGCAGCTCTCCGACCTGGAGATCGCGGCCAATGAGATCCTGCGCATGCGCGACCAGCTGGAGTCCATGCTGGCCAAGCACTCGACGACCCCGCTGGAGAAGATCCGCGAGGACATCGAGCGCGACAAGATCCTCACGGCCGAGGACGCTCTGGCCTACGGCCTGATCGACCAGATCATCTCCACCCGCAAGAGCTCGGCCTGATCCTTGCCGTCAGTTGGCGTGGGCACGCTGCCGCATTCGGCGATGTGAACCACGTCAAGGGGGCCCCGCACGGGGCCCCCGGCAAGGTACCGTCGGATATGAGGCACCAGGAGCGCTGAACCAGGCGTCTCCCAGGCGAAGGGGAAGCACCTCGTGGCACGCATCGGTGACGGCGGCGACCTGCTCAAGTGCTCGTTCTGCGGAAAGAGCCAGAAGCAGGTGAAGAAGCTCATCGCAGGACCCGGTGTGTACATCTGCGACGAGTGCATCGACCTCTGCAACGAGATCATCGAAGAGGAACTCGCGGAGACCTCCGAGGTCCGGTGGGAGGAACTCCCCAAGCCCCGTGAGATCTACGAGTTCCTGGAGAGCTACGTCGTCGGCCAGGAGCCGGCGAAGAAGGCGCTCTCCGTAGCGGTGTACAACCACTACAAGCGGGTCCAGGCCGGCGAGAACGGCGGCGCGCAGGGCCGTGACGACGCGATCGAGCTCGCGAAGTCCAACATCCTGCTGCTGGGCCCCACGGGCTCGGGCAAGACCCTGCTGGCCCAGACGCTCGCGCGCATGCTCAACGTCCCGTTCGCCATCGCCGACGCGACGGCGCTGACGGAGGCCGGGTACGTGGGCGAGGACGTCGAGAACATCCTGCTCAAGCTGATCCAGGCGGCCGACTACGACGTCAAGAAGGCCGAGACCGGGATCATCTACATCGACGAGATCGACAAGGTCGCCCGCAAGAGCGAGAACCCGTCGATCACCCGCGATGTGAGCGGCGAGGGCGTTCAGCAGGCCCTCCTGAAGATCCTGGAGGGCACGACCGCCTCCGTTCCGCCGCAGGGCGGCCGCAAGCACCCGCACCAGGAGTTCATCCAGATCGACACGACGAACGTGCTCTTCATCGTGGGCGGCGCGTTCGCCGGCCTCGAGAAGATCATCGAGTCGCGTGCGGGCGCCAAGGGCATCGGCTTCGGGGCGACCATCCGCTCCAAGCGCGAGATCGAGGCGAGCGACCAGTTCCAGGAGGTCATGCCGGAGGACCTGGTGAAGTTCGGGATGATCCCCGAGTTCATCGGCCGTCTCCCCGTGCTGACCTCCGTGCACAACCTGGACCGCGAGGCGCTCCTCCAGATCCTGGTGGAACCGCGCAACGCCCTGGTGAAGCAGTACCAGCGCCTGTTCGAACTGGACGGCGTGGAACTGGACTTCGAGCGCGAGGCCCTCGAGGCCATCGCCGACCAGGCGATCCTGCGCCAGACCGGCGCGCGCGGCCTGCGCGCCATCATGGAAGAGGTCCTGATGTCGGTGATGTACGAGGTCCCGTCCCGCAAGGACGTGGCCCGCGTGGTCATCACCTCGGACGTGGTCCGCTCCAACGTCAACCCGACGCTGGTCCCGCGGATCGTCCCGAAGGACCAGGGCCCGCACGAGAAGTCGGCGTAGCCGGCGAGGTTGTACGCGAAGGGGGCGCTCCCGGTCGGGAG
>NZ_JBHWVM010000176.1:0-5955 GCF_042736805.1 Streptomyces sp. NPDC060031 | reverse complement strand
CCTCGTCCTCGGAGACCGCACCCCAGCCGAGGCCATGAGACGCTGGTCGAGAGAACTCGCCTACTGCTGAGTCGCAACGATCACTGGAAACCGCCCGCGGTCGAGCGGGCGGGCCTGCCATTCGGCCATGCCCTCCATCACCGAATCGGTGATCGTCGAGATGGTCTGTCTGGAGACCTCGGCGCCGTAGACCTCGGCCAGGTGGGCGGAGATCTCCCCGTGCGTCAGCCCGCGGGCAGACAGTGAGAGGACCATCTCGTCCACCCCGGTGAGCCGCCGCTGCCGCTTCCTGACAATCTGCGGCTCGAAGCTGCCCTCGCGGTCCCTGGGAACCTTGATTTCCACCGGCCCGACCTCGGTGACCACCGTCTTCGAGCGGGTGCCGTTACGGGTGTTGCCCGTGCCGACCTTCTCATGCTTCTCATGCCCGAGGTGATCAGTGATCTCGCCCTCGAGGGCGGACTCGAGGATCTTCTTCGTCAGCAGCTGCAGCAGGCCACCCTGGCCGGTCAGCTTGATCCCGTCCGCCTGGGCCCGGTCCACCAGCTGACTGATCAGCTGGTCGTCCAGAACGTCCGGTGCCAGCCCGGCCGGCCGCACTTCCTCCACGGCCTCAGCCGAGACGATTACGTCTGTCATCAGGTGTCACTTCCTGTTCGAAGATCCACCGTTGACCGTACAGACCCGCGGCAGGGGCCGCCGCTTCCGGACATCGCGTCATTCCGGTGATTGACTCCCAGGCCAGACCACTTCCCAGGCGCGGAAGTACACAGACAGTGAAGACTGAAACGCTCCGTTACCACCGGATGTGAGACAGAGCCAGCGATCTTGTGTAAGTCGGTTGGTGTCATTGGATGCTGAGCCGGTCCTCGAAGAAGAGTGAGAGCTGGTTCAGTGCCTCTTTCCAGTGTGGGGCGGCGTGGTTCGCGTCGCGCGCTTTCGGGTTGATCTGCTCGCGGACCGCGAGGTAGAGGACCTTCAACGCGGCTTGTTCCGAGGGGAAGTGGCCGCGGTTACGGGTGGCCTTGCGGAGGCGGGCGTTCATGGACTCGACCATGTTCGTGGAGTAGACCACCGGCCTTATGGCTGGCGGGAACGCCAGGTAGGGCGTGAATTCCGGCTAGGCCGAACGCCAGGTGTGCACGATCGCCGGGTAGCGTTCGCCCAGGTCAGAGGCCTCAAATACGTCGAGGGCCTGTTCGGCGGCCTGCTCGGTGGGGGCCGTGTGGATGGCCTTCAGAGCTGGCACCATCGGCCAGACCGGGTCGAGGGGCCGGTCCTGCCAGGTCACGAGCTCGTCGATCACCGCGTCGGTGACCTTGCTGATCAGGTCGGGGCTCACCTCGACGCCATAGATCTGGGCGAGGTGGGAGCGGATGTCGCGCACGCTCATGCCGCGGGCGTAGAGCGAGAGGATCCGGTCGTTGAACCCGGCGAGTCGGCGGGCGTTCTTCGGTACCAGACGCGGTTCGAAATCGCCGTTGCGGTCCCGCGGCACCGCCAGCGTGACCGCTCCGGCATCGGTCAGGACCGTCTTGGGCGAGGTCCCGTTGCGGGAGTTCCCCGACCCGTGACCCGCTGAATCTCCGCGTTCATAGCCGAGGTGTTCACTCATCTGGGCTTCCAGGGCCCGCTCGAGAACGGCCTTGGTGATCTCCGTCAGCAGCCCACCCTCACCGAGCAGGGCCGCTCCCGAGGCGTCAGCCTTGTCGAGCAGCCGCTCGACCACCTCGTCGACCATCTTGTCGCCCGCCACAGACGCGACCGCTTCGTTTTTGTCTGCCATGACTCGTCCGATCCGCCCGGCCCACAGGCCCGAGGCCGAGCCCCGGGCCAGGCTTCCACATCACGGACTTACACGAACTTTCAGACACGCTCCGTGCCCCCGGGGCCGGACGACTCACCGGTGCCCTCGGCGCATTTGTGGATCCCGGTCACGGGCAGGCCGGCCTCCAGGAGGTGCTCGGCGACGGCGGCCGCGTAGTGACCGGCTCGTGCGGCAAGCTCGGCCGACATCTTCGGACTGGTTGGGGGAGTCAGGGGAGTTCCCTTCGGTGTCGTGCCACAAGCGGTTCAGCCGGCCCACGGTAGTGAGGAGGCGGCTTTGCATTGGAGGCAGGGGACTGTGCGGGGTTGCTGGAGGGCGTCGAGGGCCTGGTCGAGACCGATGGGAACGCCGGGCTGGCATCCGATGACGTGGATGAGGCGGGCTCCGGGGTGGCCGGGGCGGTGGGGCAGGTTCTGTATCGTCCACGCCTGACGGGCCGCAGCTCTGTGGCTTGCAGGAGTTGTTGGGCGGGTCGGTACGGTGCTGTAGTCGCCGCCTTCGATGGGGCGGACGTGGCTGGCGTCCAGCCATACGGTGTGTTCCACGGGTTCTTGGCGGCCGCTGTTTCCGGCTGTCCAGATGGTGATGGCGACGCGGTACTGCCAGCCGTTGGGTAAGCGGCGCCGTTCATACAGCGAGGCCCGGAGTTCCTGGCCGTCGGGCAGGATCACGAGGACCCGGGCATTACCTGCGGGCATCGACTCCTCCTCACCCCTGGCCGGCATTCTATTCGGGGCTGGCCGTTAGCCTGTCGGTATGCCGGAGCTTGTCATCGAGGGTCGCGCGGGCGGTCTGATCCTTCTGGGTGCCGCGGACGCTCTGTGGGCCGGTTTGACGGCCGGTAGCGCTGTGCCGACGGCTTTGGGGGCGTTCACCGGCTTTCCTGCCGATGCCCGGGTGGGGTACGTCCTGCTCGGCGGCCGTGTGGTGGCGACGGTACAGACCGGCGGGCAGTGGAGTGTTCCGGAGACCGAGGTCCGCCGGGCGGCCGCGGAACTGAACGCGCTGGAGATGAACCGCCAGGACCTCCTCCGCATCGGCCCGTTCCGCCACGCGCCGCAGCAGGAACAGAACGAGGGAACACCGCTGCGATGGCGTCAGCGCATCACCCAAGAACTGCAGGGGCTGGGCGATCCCGAGCGGGCGGCACGGCGCGAAGGGGGCCGGCCGTGCCATCTGGCAGGGATCGACTGGCGGCGGATACTCGTGGAGCAGACCCGCGAGGGGACGACGCGGACGTGGTGGCTGCCGCGTGCCGTGGTCAGGCTGCTGGACGGAGCCGAGCACAGCGAAACGCGGTGGCTGCAAACCCAAGCCGCGCAGGCCCGCCCGGCAAGCGCAGCCGTCCCCGAACCGCCCTCCCAGCACCGGCAGGCCCGGGCCACCGACAACCGGCAGACCACGAGCCCCGACTGCCCGCCCGCTCCACTGCGTCCGTACACCGGCGAGTTGGAAGGCCACCTGTACTCGGTACTCAGCAGGAAGCCCGGCATCTCCGCCAAGGTGGCCGGATGGACGTGCGCCGTCTGCCGCACCGCACCTGCCGCGGTACTCGACCACTGCCACGAGCACGGCTACGTCCGCGCCCCGCTCTGCCAGTCCTGCAACACCCAAGAACGCCCCGACCACCTGTACAGCAACGACATCCGCGTGGCCGACCGCTACACACGCCTCTTCGACACCGACACCGTCGACTGGCTACGCCACTGGCACCGCTGCCCCGGCTGCCGCGCCCGCACCACCCTGCCCCTGCCCCACCTCGCCGCATGGACCGCCCACACCGCCTGCCGACCACTGCGCCCGACCCACCGTAGCTCTCGCGGGCGCACACCCTGCGGCGTGCTGCGCGTGTCCTGGACGGCGAGCCAGAACACACCCCGTTCCTGCCTGCTCACTGTCGCTGTCGACTTCTGTCCTTCCGGTGAGCACCGTGTCCTGGCGCGAGTCCCCTACCGCGAAGCCGCCGAGCGGTTTGGCACCTGGCTGGCCGAGGCCGCCCCCGACGTGGCCGCCGCGGCCGGACCCGACCGCCTCGACGGCCTGCCCGCCCAGTCCCGGCCAGTCATCGCCGACACCAACGGTGAGGGCCTGGCACTGTTCTGAGCACGACCGGACCGCCGCGGCTGCGAGCGCCGTCTGTCTGCGCTGACCTGGGGTGGGCAGGAATCCGGTTACTGAGCTTTGCGGGTTGTCGTCGGGGCAGGGCTAATTCATAGTCTGGTTGGTCATGTCCCGTTGCAGGTCAGGGGCAGTTCGAGTAGCTGGAATGACGTCGGCCCCGATCAGGGTGGCGACTGCCCGCCTCTGCCGGCCGACCCGCTTGGCGGTTTTCTGCATGGGCTGCTGACCTGCGACAATCTATGGGCATCCGGTGGCCTGCGCGTCACGGACACTTCCTCAGGCGTCAGCTTCGTGCCCGGCTGCTGCGACGGGCTGGAGGACTGGCGCGACTGGCACCAGTTCTTCGACGGGGACAGCGCGCTCTGGTTCGGCCACGACCCCCGGTCATCGGTTGCCGAACGCGTCGGCGACGCCATCCGGCTCACCGTCGACGCCGAGCAGAGCGATAACCGCGTGATCGAACTGTCCGTGACCGAGCTCCACCACCTGCTCGCCGACGCCGAGGGCGACCTGGCCGGCTTCCTCGCGCTGGCAGCGGCCTGGGTTTCCAAGCACCTGCCTGACCACTCCGCCCCCCTCTCCACCGCCCTCGCCCGTGTTCTCGACCTGCCCGAGTCCGCTGTGCCGCCGAAGTCGCAAGACAGCCCGTCTCGCTGACCAACGGATGGGCGGGTGACCCCGATCTCCTCATCGCGTGCGACATCGTGAGCATGTTCGCGTGCACCGGCAGGACGCCTTCGACGAGTACGCCGGCATCAGGGGCTCACGAGGATGCGTTGGCGGAGGAGGTCGACGTTGGCTCGGCCGCCGCTGATCCTTAGGCTCCGGGATCGTGTGCGGCAAGGGCGGCCGTCCGACCGGGTTCGACAGGGAGATCTACCGGCGCCGCAACGAGGTGGAGCGGACGATCAACCGGCTAAAGATCTTCCGTGCGGTCGCGACCCGTTTCGACAAGCGGGCCTACGTCTTTCACGGGACGGTCACCGTCGCCTCGATACGTCTGTGGCTGCGTACGTGAGCCTCGCTCGCCGTTACTCCAGCATGCGTTCCGCGTCATCCGGAACCCAGGGAAAGGGGACGTCGGGCCACCGTGTGGCGGCCCATGCGTTGAGGTCGACAGCGAGAACGGCATCCACGAAGGACTGCGGCGGCCGGTAGCCGTGGGCGGTGACGTAGTGCGTGATCAGGAACGGAGCGGCATAAGCGACGCCGGGCCCGCCCGGGATCCTTACCTCCCCGTTCCCGTCCAGAGCCTCATCCTCAGGACACAGGTCGCACTCGTGGACGCCGAGGCAGACGTTCATCCACTGGACCTCCTGAACAGCCTTCAGCTTCTTCACGAAGGCTGTGGGGACGCTCCCTGTCGAGTACGGCCTACCGGCTTCCAGCCAACCGATGTTCAGGCGGGTGTACGCCGGGCGGTACCAGAGCGTGTAGACGCCCGACTCCCTATCCGTGAACGCGTCCTCGCCCTGGTAGTCGTACTCGCTGAGATCTTCGTAGAACACCCGCACATCATCGCCTCACCGTTTCGCTTACGCCCAAGCAATTCCACGACCCATCGGACACGACCAGGGACCAGACCGGCCATAGCCTAGTTACCCAAGCGGTGCCGGTCCGGCCAGAGACGCCAGAAGCGGATCGGCGCAGCGCACGAGAAGAGCGCCGAGTGACGTCAGATCCCGCTTGAGGTGGTGGAAGCCGGCGATGGTCATTTTCCCCGCTCGTATGCAACCTCCTGGCCGGGCAATGCCAGCCAGCTCAAGCCGGTCCGACCAACTCCCTCTCCCGGCCGGTGTCACGCCCAGTCCACGCCGAGCGCGGCGAGGGCGGTGAGTTGACTCCGGCTGGGGCGGTGCCGTCTGATCGCGGTCGCCCCGCACAAAGGGTCAGCCAGGCGGGCCAGGACGGAGGCTGTCTGGAAGGTCAAGCGGCCGCGCCGGGAACAGCCGGTCCGGTCGGCGCGGTTGCATCGATCGAGGGACCGGAGCCACGGAGGGGAGTAT
>NZ_JBHWVM010000175.1:0-6085 GCF_042736805.1 Streptomyces sp. NPDC060031 | reverse complement strand
GGGTGGCGGGGCCGGTCCGCCGGCTCCGCCACCCCGCGCGTCTGTTTTCCCGGCTTTCCCGGCGGCGCCACACGCTTCGGTGGCAATCTGCTCAACATCAGACACGCAGAGAGACAGAAGAAGGCGGAGGTGCCGTTCACGTGGCGTCCAATGTCAATCCCACCGTCCGACGCCGCCGACTGGGCATGGAGTTGCGCAAGCTCCGCGAGGACAAGGGCATGACGGCCGAGCAGGTCGCCGAGCGCCTCCTCGTCTCCCAGTCGAAGATCAGCCGCTTGGAGAACGGCCGCCGTTCCATCAGCCAGCGCGACGTCCGCGACCTGTGCGACGTGTACGAGGTCGAGGACCGGCGGCTCGTCGACTCGCTCATGCAGATGGCCAAGGACTCCCGCCAGCAGGGCTGGTGGCACGCCTTCGGCGACATCCCGTACAGCGTCTACATCGGGCTGGAGACGGATGCCGCCAGCCTGCGCACGTACGAACCCCAGATGGTCCCCGGCCTGCTCCAGACCCCGGAGTACGCCCAGGCCCTCATCCGCGGCGCGCTGCCCGAGACGGCTCCGGCCGATGTCGACAAACGCGTCCAGGTCCGGATGCACCGCCAGAAGCGGCTCTCGGAGACGGAGAACAACAACCCCGAGGTCGGTCCGCTGCGCCTCTGGGCGGTCATCGACGAGGCTGCGCTGCGCCGGCACGTGGGCGATCCCCAGCTGATGATCCGGCAGCTCGAGTACTTGATAGACCGTTCGCAGGAGCCGTACATCACCGTGCAGGTGATGCCCTTCTCGATGGGCGCCCATCCGGGCGTGAACGGCCAGTACGCGATTCTGGAATTCCCGGACGCCTCGGACTCGACGGTCGTGTACATCGAGGGCGTGACGAGCGATTTGTACCTGGAGAAGGCCAACGACGTTCAGAAGTACAGCGTGATGTACGAGCACCTGCGCGCCCAGGCCCTCAATGTCGAGCAGACCCGACAGTTCATCGGCGAGATCATCGACCACTATGCGGGCAAGGGGAAGTAAAACCGTCGGAAACGGTGCAGGTGACGAGGGGGGCCCGTACGGTACACCGTCACTCCCCGGCCACATAAGGCCTGAATGGAATATGCCACTCGGTCGGGTGAATGACCCCTTCACCCATCGGACGGTGCCGGTAGCGTCGATCACGTCAGCCAGGAAAGCCGAAATGGCCGACACACCACCGGCACTACTCGTTGAACCGGAGAGAAACATGGCTATTCGTCAGGGCGCCACGGAAAACTGGACCAAGTCCTCCTACTCCGGCGGAAACGGCGCCTGCGTCGAGGTCAAGTCCCCCGTCATGGAGGCCATCGCGGTCCGCGACTCGAAGGTCCAGGACGGCCCGTCCCTCACCTTCGCGCCCGGCTCGTGGACCTCGTTCGTCGCGGATGTCACCGAGGGCCGACTGGGGCGCCTCGTCTGAACGTCACGGCGCACGACCGCGAAACGACCGCAACGGCATCCACACCACCGTCCGGAGCCCTCTCGACCGGCCCGCCGTCCTGGCCGAGAGGGCTCGGCCCGGTCCGCTGAGGCTTTCGTCTAGCGGAGCTGGTCGACGTACCGGTCCGTCCCCGGCACCGTCGGGATGAACGGCGCCACCAGCTCCACCCGTCCGAGCCCCGACTCCGCGACCTCGGTGTCCAGCCCCTGGAACCGGTCCCAGCAGGTCCGCGGGTCGGCCTCGAGGAACCACAGCAGCGTGAGGCGGGTGTCCACCCCCTCGACCTGCTTCACGTACGTCATCCTGTCCCCCGGCAGCGGCGTCGGCCGGAAGGCCGTGACCATCGCCGCCGGGGAGCCCTGGAGCCGCCCCGGCAGGGCCCGCGAGCGCAGCCACTCCAGCAGTTCGGCCCGCTGCCCGGGCCCGTCGGCGTCGACGACCTGGACCACGAGCCCGGCGTACGGGTGATCGAGGGCGTGGAAGTCCCGGGGGCCGGCCGCCCCGTCGCGGTAGACCGTGGCCGCGTGGTCCTGGAAGGCCGTGAAGACGTGCGTGCGGTCCTGGTAGACCCGGCCGTCGCGGTTCAGCCGCTTGTTGATGCCGACGGTCCACTTCATGTGCTCGTCGTAGCGGCCCGCGGTGACCCAGTACGTGGAGATGTAGCACCCGGCGGTGACCGGCTGCGCGACGGCCGACTTCTCGGGGTAGCGCAGCTCCTGGAGCTCACGGGTGGCGACCCAGCGCCGGCCGGCGCACATCCAGGGCATGGCCATGGCGCCGGCGTAGTAGTGGTCGTCCTCGTACCAGCGGTTGTACGCGTACTCGTGGCCCGGGTGGGGCTCCACCATGGTGATCAGCGCATGGCCGGGGCGGACGCCGTAGGGGCCGACGGAGGCGAGTGCGGCGTAGTCGTCGACGCGGGTGTCTTCTTCTCCAGGTGTCATGGGAACGGTGTAGCTGATGACACGTCAGATCGACAGAGTGCGCGCACGGTTCGAGGCGGACCTGGCCGCGCACGCCGCCACCGTCCGCGCCGCGTACCGTTCCCGCCGCGGCGGCCCTGCTCCGCCCCCACCCCCGCCCCGCCCCTTCACAACCCCGCCGCCGCCCCCTACCCTGACGCCCCGTCAGATGCAGAGGAGGCCCGTCATGTCGTTGCTGCTGGGGAAGACCGTCGTGGTGTCCGGAGTCGGGGCCGGGCTCGGGCATCAGGTGGCCGCCGCCGTGGTGCGGGACGGGGGGAACGCCGTGCTCGGGGCGCGGACCGAGGCGAATCTCGCCAAGTCCGCCGCCGAGATCGATCCCGACGGCGCCCACACCGCGTACCGGCCGACCGACGTCACCGACGAGGCGCAGTGCGAGGCCCTCGCCGCGCTCGCCCGGGAGCGGTTCGGGGGTGTCGACGCCGTCGTGCACGTCGCTGCCTGGGACTCCTACTTCGGCGGGCTCCAGGACGCCGACTTCGGGACCTGGCAGCAGATCATCGACGTCAATCTCCTGGGGACCCTGCGGATGACCCGGGCCTGTCTGCCCGCCCTCAAGCAGGGCGGCGGCGGTTCCGTCGTCATCATCGGGACCCAGTCCGCCGTGGCCGCGCCCAACGAGGTCCAGCAGGCCGCCTACGCCGCCTCGAAGGGGGCACTGACCTCCGCCATGTACTCGATGGCCCGCGAGCTCGGCCCCGACCGGATCCGGGTCAACACCGTGCTCCCCGGCTGGATGTGGGGGCCGCCCGTGCAGGCCTTCGTCACCTTCACCGCGCACACCGAAGGCGTCCCCGAGGCTGAGGTGCACGCCCGCCTCGCCGAGCGGATGGCGCTGCCGGATCTGGCCACCGACGGGGACGTGGCCGACGCCGCCGTGTTCCTGGCCTCCGACCGGGCGCGGGCGATAACCGGCCAGTCGCTGCTGGTCAACGCCGGTGAGCTGATGCGGTGACCCCGCACTTCCAGACCGTGCCCGTACGCCCGGATCGTATGCTCACGGCATGACCACTCCGAGTGACGCTCCGACCGACAACGCGATGCGCCGCGCGCTCCGGCGGGCCCGCGACGGCGTCGCCCTCGACGCGACCGAAGCGGCCGTGCTGCTCCAGGCGCGCGGTGCGGCGCTGGACGACCTCACGGCCTCCGCCGCACGCGTGCGGGACTCCGGGCTCGCCTCGGCCGGGCGGCCCGGTGTCATCACGTACTCGAAGAGCGTGTTCATACCGCTCACCCGGCTGTGCCGCGACAAGTGTCACTACTGCACCTTCGCCACGGTCCCCGGCAAGCTCCGCCGGGCCGGCCACGGGATGTACATGTCCCCCGACGAGGTCCTCGACATCGCCCGCCGCGGCGCGGCCCTCGGCTGCAAGGAAGCGCTCATCACCCTCGGCGACAAGCCCGAGGACCGCTGGCCCGAGGCCCGGGAATGGCTGGAGGCGCACGGCTACGACGACACGATCTCGTACGTACGGGCCATCTCCATCCGGATCCTGGAGGAGACGGGCCTGCTCCCCCACCTCAACCCGGGCGTGATGTCCTGGGCCGACTTCCAGCGGCTCAAGCCGGTCGCCCCGTCGATGGGCATGATGCTGGAGACCACGGCCACCCGCCTGTGGTCGGAGCCCGGCGGCCCGCACCACGGCTCCCCCGACAAGGAGCCGGCGGTCCGGCTGCGCGTGCTGGAGGACGCCGGGCGTTCCTCCGTGCCCTTCACCTCCGGCCTGCTCATCGGGATCGGCGAGACGTACGAGGAGCGCGCCGAGTCCCTCTTCGCGCTGCGCCGCGTCTCCCGCGCCTACCACGGCGTCCAGGAGCTGATCATCCAGAACTTCCGCGCCAAGCCGGACACGGCGATGCGCGGCATGCCGGACGCCGAGCTGGACGATCTGGTCGCCACGATCGCCGTCGCCCGGCACATCATGGGCCCCTCCGCCTGCCTCCAGGCGCCCCCGAACCTCGTCGACGGGGAGTACGCCCGTCTGATCGGTGCCGGGATCGACGACTGGGGCGGCGTCTCGCCGCTGACCCCGGACCACGTCAACCCCGAGCGGCCGTGGCCCCAGATCGACGTGCTGGCCGGGCAGTCCGCCGCGGCCGGTTTCGAGCTGCGCGAACGGCTGTGCGTGTACCCGGAGTTCATCCTGCGCGGCGAGCCCTGGCTGGACCCGAGGCTGCTGCCGCACGTGCGCGCGCTCTGCGACCCCGAGACCGGGCTCGCGTACGAGGACGCGACGGTCGAGGGACGCCCCTGGCAGGAGCCCGACGAGAGCTTCGCCTCCTACGGGCGCACCGACCTGCACACCGCCATCGACACCGAGGGCCGAACCGGGGACCGCCGCGAGGACTTCGACCACGTCTACGGCGACTGGGAGGCCCTGCGGGAGGCGGCGGCGCCCGGGATGGTGCCGCAGCGCATCGACACGGACGTACGGGGGGCCCTCGCGCAGGCCGCCGACGACCCGACGAAGCTCACCGACGACCAGGCCCTCGCCCTGCTGCACGCGGACGGCCCGGCGCTGGACGCGCTGTGCCGGATCGCCGACGACCTGCGCAAGTCGGTGGTGGGCGACGAGGTCACCTACATCGTCACCCGCAACATCAACTTCACCAACGTCTGTTACACGGGCTGCCGTTTCTGCGCGTTCGCGCAGCGCCGCACCGACGCCGACGCGTACACGCTCTCGCTGGACCAGGTCGCGGACCGCGCGGCCCAGGCCTGGGAGGTGGGCGCGGTCGAGGTGTGCATGCAGGGCGGCATCCACCCGGACCTGCCGGGGACGGCCTACTTCGACATCGCGCGGGCGGTGAAGAAGCGGGTTCCCGGCATGCACGTGCACGCCTTCTCCCCCATGGAGGTCGTCAACGGCGCGACCCGCACCGGGATGTCCGTACGCGACTGGCTGACGGCGGCCAAGGAAGCCGGTCTGGACTCCATCCCGGGCACGGCGGCGGAGATCCTGGACGACGAGGTGCGCTGGGTCCTCACCAAGGGCAAGCTGCCGACGGCGGACTGGATCGACGTCGTCACCACGGCGCACGAGCTGGGGATCCGCTCCTCCTCGACCATGATGTACGGGCACGTGGACCAGCCCCGGCACTGGCTCGGCCACTTCCGCACCCTGGCCCGGATCCAGCAACAGACGGGCGGTTTCACGGAGTTCGTGACGCTCCCGTTCATCCACACGAACGCGCCGGTCTATCTGGCGGGCATCTCCCGCCCCGGCCCGACGGTGCGCGACAACCGGGCGGTGACGGCGATGGCGCGGATCCTGCTGCACCCGCACATCCCCAACATCCAGACGAGCTGGGTGAAGCTGGGCTCGGAGGGCGCGGCCGAGATGCTGCGGTCCGGGGCCAACGACCTCGGCGGGACCCTGATGGAGGAGACGATCTCGCGGATGGCGGGGTCGAGTTACGGCTCGTACAAGTCGGTGCAGGACCTGATCGCCGTCGCGGAGGCGGCGGGGCGGCCCGCGAAACCCCGTACGACGCTGTACGGGGAGGTCCCGCAGGAGCGCCGGGCGGCGGCCCGCGCCTCGGACGGGCACTTGCCGGAGCTGCTGCCGGTGCTCGACTGAGACGGTGAAACGGTGAGAACGGGAACGGGAACGGGCGGGAGCCCGGCCGGGAGG
>NZ_JBHWVM010000174.1:0-6116 GCF_042736805.1 Streptomyces sp. NPDC060031 | reverse complement strand
ACCCGGAAGGGTGGGGAGCCGTTGCCCGTGCGGTCCCGGGATCAGCCGCGCTGGATGCCCGAGGTGTCGTTCAGGACGCCGCGGCGGCCGTCCTGGGTCTGGGCGATCAGCACGGCCGGGCCGCGCTGCTCCACGGCCAGGTACCAGGTGCCGGGGGCCAGTTCGGCGATCGGGGTGGGGGAGCCGTCCTCGGCGAAGAGGGGGCGGGCCACCGGGACCGCGAACCAGAACGGGGTGAAGTCCGCCGCCGGGGCGGGCGCGGCCGCCTCCTGCGGGGCGGGGCTGAAGTCCGCGCCCGGGGCGGGGGTGGCCGAAGCGTCCTGCGGGGTGCCGCCGTACGGCGGGGCCGGCTGCGGGGTGGTCCCGTACGGCTGCTGGGCGCCCGGGTAGCCGTACCCGGCGCCCGGCTGGGGCTGCGCGCCGTACGGCGGGACGGCCGCGGCGGCCGGCTTCGCCTCGGGCACCAGGGGCCCGGCCAGCGCCGGGATCTTCGAGCCGAACAGGGTCGCGCCGGCCAGCGCCAGCGTGCTCAGGAACGCGATGATGCAGCCGGCGCCCAGGTCGGCCCCGCTCGGGCTCGTGATCAGCGACCACAGCGAGGACCACGCGGCCGCGACGGCCAGCACGGTGCCCCAGGCCCGCAGCGGCAGCCCCAGGAGCTGGCGCCCCTCGGGCTGGAAGCGGGCCGCGATCAGCAGGCCGGCGGCGATGAAGGCGAGCAGGAAGATGGTGGGAAGCGCCAGACGGTACACGTCGGTGTCCCACACGCTCGGCAGGTCGAGGCCGGTCGCGGAGTAGAAATCGAGGAACGAGGCGATGAACAGCAGCGCCGCTGCTCCGATCACCACGCCGTCGCCTCGAGTGAGGGAGCGGATGTTCACGTCTTAGGTGTCCTTCTCGGTCTCGGTCGTCTCGTGGTGCCGCGGTCGCACGCGTCATGACGGGAGTGGGGCGGGGCACCATGGTACGGAGGTCTACCGCGACCGAGAGGATCGGGGCGGCGGGCTGTCCCGTGGGGACTACCCGCCGAGGAAGCCGACGATGCCGTCCGCGATGCCCTGGGCCGCCTTCTGGCGCCACTCCGGACTCGTCAGCTGCGCCGCGTCCTTGGCGTCACGCATGTTGCCGCATTCGATGAACACCTTGGGGCGGGTTGAGAGGTTCAGTCCGCCGAGGTCGTCGCGGACGACCAAACCGGTGCCGCTGCCCAGGTAGTTGGCGGGGGAGGAACCGGTGGTCCGGGCGAAGTTCCCGGCGATCCGCTCGCCGAGCTGCCGGGAGGGGCCGACGATCTGCGCGGTGTCGGCGCCGCCGCCCTTGACCTTGGCCGGGAGGATGACGTGGTAGCCGCGGTTGCCCGCCGAGACGCCGTCCGCGTGGACCGAGACCACGGCGTCGGCGCGGGCCTCGTTGCCGATGCGGGCGCGCTCGTCGATGCAGGGGCCCCAGGGGCGGGCGGCGCCGGCCTCGTGGGTGAGCAGCACCTTCAGGCCGCGGCCCTCCAGGATGGTGCGCAGCCGGCGGGAGACGTCGAGGCTGAACTCGGCTTCCATGTAACCGGCGTTGGTGGTGGTGCCGGTGGTGTCGCACTCCTTGCGGTTGGTGCCGATGTCCACCTGCTGGTCGATCTCGTCGGTGTGCTGGAAGTTCCCGGTGTTGTGGCCGGGGTCGATGACGACGGTACGTCCGGCGAGCGGGTCGGCCTTGGCGTCGGGGCCGGCCGTGGCGCCCGCGCCCGGTACGGGGGAGGAGGCGGCCATGGGCATGACGATCCGCGGCGGGCGCGCGTCGTCCGGGCCGGCCCCGGCCAGCACCTGGGTCAGCACCCAGCCCGCCAGGCAGGTCGGGGCGACGGCGGCCGCCGCGACGGCGAGGGTGGACCGCCGCGCGTACCAGGGCCGGTCCGGGGAGGCCGGGACGCCCGGGGAGGTGTCGTCGGCGGCGTCGGAGGGCGGGGGGCTGTCTTCGTAGCGCACGCCGCGATGCTAGACCGGCGATGTGCTTGTCGTACGGACCGTAGCCCGTCCGGGGGCGTGGCCGATGAGAGGCCACGCCCCCGGACGGGGGTCCTACCCGGCAGCGGCCGACCGCGTGAACCGTTCACCGTGGCCGGGGTCGTGGTACAGGTAGAACTCGCCTTGCGGGTCCCTATGGAGCCACATGGCCCAGATCTGGCACATCGGCGAGCCTGAATTCTCCGGCTTGTAGTCGAACCGAACCCCTGGGGGCTCGTCCTGGCGCTGGTCGAGGGCCCAGGCCCCTTCGCCGGAGAATGCGGATGCGGGGGTCGCGTCGCGTAGACAGGAGGGGGGTGTCCGGACACCCGCAAGGGTCACCTTGCCGTCCTCTTTGATGTCGATCCGCCCGCCCTTGGACCCTTCCCACGTGCCGATGGCGTCCGAGGCCTTGAACCCGGGCACGCGATTGCGGTCCGCTTCGCGGATCGAAGCCACGGCCCCCAGCGCAACGAGCAGAGCCAGGCATGTCGCGGCAAAAGCCACGCTTCGGCCGCGCTTCATCACTTCCATCTTCCGGTTCATAAATCAACGGGACCGGCAGCGCGGTGACTGCCGCGGGGCCCGCCGTCGATACCAGCAAGTGGGTGGCGGCGGTCGAGCCGCTGCTGATCTCCTCCCGCTGGAAGCTCAACGAAGGCGCGCCGTCGGGCGGGGCGTC
The DNA here is from genome assembly GCF_042736805.1 of Streptomyces sp. NPDC060031. Taxonomy (NCBI): domain Bacteria; kingdom Bacillati; phylum Actinomycetota; class Actinomycetes; order Kitasatosporales; family Streptomycetaceae; genus Streptomyces; species Streptomyces sp. NPDC060031. The sequence continues at coordinate 3,440 of NZ_JBHWVM010000174.1, read as the reverse complement.
CGGGGGTGGAGGAGTGGGTCAGATGCCTTCGCCCGTGCGGCGCAGCACGCGCAGCGAGTCCGTCACCGAGACCTCCTCGAAGGCGCCGGAGGCCAGTGCGCGCAGGTAGATCCGGTACGGGGCCTGGCCGCCGTCGGCGGGGTCGGGGAACACGTCGTGGATCAGGAGGGTGCCGCCCACCGCGACGTGCGGGGCCCAGCCCTCGTAGTCGCCGGTGGCGTGCTCGTCGGTGTGGCCGCCGTCGATGAAGACGAGGCCGAGCGGGCCGCCCCAGGCCGCCGCGACCTGGGGGGAGCGGCCGACCATGGCGATCACGTGGTCCTCCAGCCCGGCCCGGTGCAGGGTGCGGCGGAAGGTGGGCAGGGTGTCCATCAGCCCGATCTCCGGGTCCACCACGGTCGGGTCGTGATACTCCCAGCCGGGCTGCTGCTCCTCGCTGCCGCGGTGGTGGTCCACGGTGATCGCGGCGACACCGGCCTCGCGGGCGGCGTCGGCCAGCAGGATCGTGGAGCGCCCGCAGTACGTGCCGACCTCCAGGAGCGGGAGCCCGAGTGCGGCGGCCTCGACGGCGGCCGCGTGCAGGGCGAGGCCCTCACCGACGGGCATGAACCCCTTGGCGGCCTCGAAGGCGGCGAGGGTCTCCGGCTTGGGGGTGGCGGCGGCCATGGGTTCCTCCTGAGCTGCGACTGGTCGGCCCATGGTGTCCTACCGCCGGGTAGCGGGCCATGGCGGGTCCGGGTCCGGGTCCGGGTCCGGGTCCGGGTTCGGTCGCGGTTCGGGTGCCGCTCCGTTGCGGGGGCTCCGCCACCGGGCCCCCGCAACTCACACGCCGGCGGGGCTGTATGCGCAGGCCCGGGCGGCCTCAGGGTTTCACGCGTCGCACTCGAACCACACCGTCTTGCCGCTGGCCCGCGGCAACGTGCCCCAGCGGTCGGCCACCGCCTCGACCAGGAGCATCCCGCGGCCGTCCTCCGTGAGCGGGTCCTTGCCGCCCCCGGGTACGCGCGGCGGGTGCGGGCAGCCGTCCGTGACCTCGACCCGCAGCCCTTCCGGCCGCCGCAGGATGAGCACGGCGCAGCCCCGGCCGGGGACGTGCCGCACGACGTTGGAGACCAGCTCGGTCAGGGCCAACTCGGCGGCGTCCGACAGCTCGTCGATGTCCCAGGCGGCGAGGAACATCCGCAGGACGCGGCGCATGTGACCGGCCGAGTGCTCACCGACGGTGAAGCCCATGTGGTAGCTGTCGCCAATCGCCGCCGGGAAGGCGTCAGTTGCGTGATTCATGTCACCAGAATGGGCGGGCGTGGTTACGCTCGGCTACGGGTTGAAACGAACGCCGCACCGCGTGAACTTGGGGGAGACCGCCTCATGGTCAACATCCGCGATCTGGATCCCAGCGCCTCGCCGCTGGACTACTACGGCTCGGAACTGCGCCGCCTGAGGGAGGAGGCGGGGCTGAAGCAGCTCCAGCTCGGCCGCATCGTCTTCTGTACCGCCTCGCTGATCGGGCAGGTCGAGACGGCGAGAAAGGTCCCGACTCGCGACTTCTCGGAACGGGTTGACGCTGCGCTGGGGACGGGCGGGGTGTTCTCCCGGCTGGTGGGGTTGGTGTTGAGGAGTCAGCTGCCGAGTTGGTTCCAGGCGTATGCGGAGATGGAAGCCAAGGCGGAGTACATCTCCACGTTCCAGTCGCAGCTGGTCTACGGGCTGCTTCAGACGGAGGCCTATGCGCGGGCCCTGTTGAGCGTGGACCGTCCCCGTCAGGTCGACGTCCTGGTGGCAGCTCGCATGGATCGGCAGCGCATCCTGGAGCGTGAGCGCCCGCCCGCCCTGTGGGTGGTGCTCTCCGAGGCGGCGTTGCATCAGGAAGTTGGTGGGCGGGAGGTCATGCGAACCCAACTCGCCCACTTGTTGACCTTCCTGGAGCGGCCGTGGGTGCAGGTTCAAGTGCTGCCGTTTTCGGCCGGACAGCACACGGGGATGCTCGGGTCGTTCAATCTCCTCCGCTTTGATGACGACCCGGACTTGTTCTATCAGGAGGGCTACGCACAGGGGCACATGACCGCCAACCCGTCACTGATCAGGGAACGTTCGGTCGGCTACGCTCGGCTGCAAGCTGAAGCGCTCTCTCCGGAGTGCTCGGTCGCGCTGATCGCTCGCGTAATGGAGGAACGTTATGGGGAACGGGCTGGATCTGACGAGCGTGCAATGGCGTAAGTCGTCGTACAGCGGAACCACCGGCGGTGACTGTGTCGAGTGCGCCCCCCTCGGCGCCGCCGCCCAGCCCTGCCTCGTCGCCGTCCGCGACTCCAAGAACCCCGGTGGCCCCGCCTTCACCGTGAGCCCCGGTGCCTTCACCACCTTCGTGAGGGCCCTCTCCGTCTGATCCCCTTTACCCTGAGGCGAGTTCGACCGACCACAGGGGACCGACGGGGGAACCGGCAGCATGAGCAGTCAGGACGACGACGACAACGTCGACGGCGGCATAAAGCCGCTCGCGGCCGCCGATCCGACCCGAATTGGCCCGTACCTGCTGCTCGGGCGGCTCGGCGCCGGCGGCATGGGGCGGGTGTTCCTGGCCCGGTCCGAGGGCGGGCGGACCGTCGCCGTGAAGGTGGTGCACGAGGAGCACGTTTCCAACTCGCACTTCCGGGCCCGCTTCAAGCGCGAGATCGACGCCGCCCGGCGCGTGGGCGAGCGGTACACCGCTCCCGTCATCGACGCGGACCCCGACGCGGAGCGGCCCTGGGTGGCGACGGGGTACGTGCCGGGGCTCTCGCTGGAGCAGATCGTACGCCGGCACGGCCCCCTGCCCGTGGAATCCGTGCACGCCCTCGCCGAGGGGCTGTTGCACGCGCTCAAGGACATCCACGCGGCCGGGATCGTGCACCGCGACCTCAAGCCGTCGAACGTGATGCTGACCGTCGAGGGCACCCGTGTCATCGACTTCGGCATCTCGCGCGCCCTGGAGACCTCCGTCGAGTCGCTGCTCACCAGCACCGGCATGGTCGTCGGCTCGCCCGGGTTCATGTCGCCCGAGCAGGTGCGCGGGCAGCGGGCCGGGGCGAAGAGCGACGTGTTCACGCTCGGCTGCGTCCTGACGTACGCGGCCACCGGCCAGCTGCCGTTCGGGGCCGGCGCCAGCAACCAGCACGCGGTGATGTTCCAAATCGTGGAGGGCGAGCCGGAGCTGGAGCGGGTGCGGGACGAGGCCCTGCGGGCGCTCATCCGCCGCTGCCTGGTCAAGGGCGTCGAGGAGCGGCCCGGGGTGGACGAGCTGCTGGAGGATCCGGAGCGGGTCCGTCCGGCGGCGCTGGGCGGCGCGTGGCTGCCGCCCGGGGTCGTGGCGCGCCTGGCCCAGCAGGCGGCGCGGCTGCTCGACGCGGAGGCGGCGCCCGAGCGGGAGCCGGCGCCGGGGGCGGCCGTGGACCCCACGGACC